>JBDLWG010000315.1:0-6156 GCA_039804385.1 Bacteroidota bacterium | reverse complement strand
TATGATATTGTTTTGCGATTTGGATGGCTTTTTCATAAAGGATTTGTCCCACTTTTTGCCCTTGAAAGGCTTTTAAAACATAAATTCGTTCTATTTCAAGGGCTTTTTGGTCTTTCAACTCCGTTTGCGCGGCTCCAAAATTCAATTTTAAATAACCAATAATTGCATGATCCAACCATGCAAAGTAGAAAGAAGCATTTGGGTCAGCCCATTCAGTAGTCAATTTTTGCAATGAAAAACTTTCTGCTAAAAACTTTTCCATATTTTCTGCTGTATTATCTGCTGCAAAGGTTTCAAAAAACGCCTGTTTGCTCACTTTTTGCAATTGGGCAATTTCGTCGAAGGTTACTTTTTTAATTTCAATATTTTTCATTTTATTTCAAGTTAAGCTCCAAAAACGCTTTAATTGGACGTATAAAAATATCAATATCTCCTGCACCAAGCGTCAAAACAACCGCATTTTCCAACGCGCCTGCTTCAAAACGTTGTTTAAAAACAGCCATTAAATCTTGTTTGGTTACCAATTGTTTGTTTTTCAACTGCATTTTATCGAAAATAATTTGCGAAGTTACGCCATCAATCGGATATTCTCGCGCAGGATAAATATCCATTAATAATAATTCGTCCAAAGCATCCAACGATTCTGCAAAGCCATCTTGAAAATCCCGTGTCCGCGAAAACAAATGCGGCTGGAAAATGCCAACTATTTTCCTATCAGGATATAATAATTTTGCGGCATGTATAGCACTTTGTAATTCAGTAGGATGATGTGCATAATCATCTACAAAATGGGTGCGCTCACTCGTCAACACAATTTCAAAACGCCGCTTAATGCCTTTGAAAGATTCTAAAGCCTGCTTAATGGCTTTCGCTTTGATGCCTAATTGTTGTGCGGCAGCAATCGCAGCCGTCGCATTCGTCACATTGTGCAAACCCGCCATTGCCAATTTGATTTCGGAAATAGGTTCAATCGGGCTTTTGAGGTCGAAAACGAAAAAGCCATTTTTGACCCGCACATTTTTAGCCTGATACGAACCCAATTCAACCCCAAAACTGTCTAAATGCAACCGACGATGTTCTTCCGCGCTCAAAGTCAGTGGCAAACCTGCTTTTCGGAAGATTTTGCCATCATTTTTCGTTTTTCGGATAAAATCATTGTAAGCGCGGTGCATTTTGGAGACATTTTCATAAATATCCAAATGGTCTGCATCCATCGACATGACCAAAGCGATGTCGGGCGAAAGGTGCAAAAAAGACCTATCGTACTCATCCGCTTCCACAACGACCCAATCGCTCTTGCCTTGAACAAAATTACTGCCTAAACTCAATGAAATTCCACCCAGAAACGCCGTACAATCAATCCCACCCGTCCGTAAAATGTGTGTTATGAGCGATGAAGTGGTGGTTTTGCCATGCGTACCTGCAACTGCAATCGTTTTAAAGTTGCGACTGAGCAACCCAAGTACTTCGGAACGTTTGTAAATTTTAAGTCCATGCGTTTGAAACCAGTTCAATTCGGCATGGTCTTTCGGAATCGCAGGCGTGTAAATCACCAAATCCACTTTTTTGGGGATAAAATCAATATTATCTTCATAATGGATTTTCATCCCTTCGAGGGCAAGTTGTCGGGTCAAATCGGTCTCCGTTTTGTCGTAACCATGAACTTCAATCCCTCTGCCAATGAAATAGCGCGCCAATGCACTCATGCCAATCCCGCCAATGCCTACAAAGTAAATTTTTTTTAAACTATTGATATCCAATGTTTTCTCTTTTTTGAATGATGATATAAACTTATTTGCTTAAAACACATAGGACACATAGGTTTCATAGGACACATAGGGGCAATCTTTCATAGATATACTTATTTTTTTTGATTCAATCCATTGTCTTTGAAGGTTTTACATCCAAAAATAATAGAACCTGATAAAGAATGCCCTCATGCGTCCTATGAAACCTATGTGTCCTATGTGTTTTTAAATCCCTATTTTACCAAATTTCGAGGGTATCCGAGTACCGCGATGCATAACTGCTCGAAGTCGTCAAATTATTCGTGATGCCTGCTGCAACTTGCCAACTTTCATCTTTTTGTTTTTGAAAAACCAATTGCATTACGCCATCTCGCGGCGGCAAAGGCATCCCACTCGTGGATAAATTGCCTGTCGTCGTCCAACGCAAATGAACAATGACTGCATTTTCATGAAGCGATTGAACATCGGATTCATCCACCGTCAAGACTGCTTGCCGCAAGGTTTTGCGGAATGGATAGTCAAAAAGGCGCGCAATTTCAGCTCTTCCTTTGACCGTTTGCCCTACGTCGTCTGTAAAACGAGCGTCGCTTGTAAACAATTCAGTCAGTGCCGCCGCGTCATGCGCGTTCCAACGACGATTCAACTCGTCAATCAATTGATTAATTTTGTGCATCGGTTGAGTACTTTTGGGTTTGATTGGAATGAACGATTTGCTCTGAATAGTCATAATTGAGGTTTGATTTGATAAAAAATTGATAATTGATTTGGGTGCAAAAAAACTTACATCGGTTGTGCAGCATGGATAATTTCGTCCGCAATGTCTTTACAAGCATAAGGTCTCCCAAGTCGCAAAATATTGGTTTTCAAATCACTTTGTAGTAAGTCATTTCGTAATATTTGTAATGCTTTTTCAATCATTTCTTCTTGCGCATGCACATCTTTAACCAAAATCGCTGCTTTTTCATTCACCAAAGACATGGCATTTTGGGTCTGATGATCCTCCGCAACATTCGGCGATGGCACTAAAACAGACGGCACGCCCGCCAAACATAGTTCCGAAATCGTCAGCGCACCCGCCCGCGCAATGATGACATCCGCCGCCGCATACACCAAATCCATGCGGTCGATGAAGGTTTTCATTTGCACATTCGGCAGATTTGCCGCTTTACCATCTTTAAAATCCACCTCATACAATTTCCCACATTGCCATAAAATCTGCACATCTTGATTTTGAGCAATCAAATCAACACTTGCTTCCATCGCCCGATTCAACGTGCGCGCTCCAAGACTCCCGCCTATGATAACAATTGTTTTTCGATTTGGGTTCAAATTGAAATGTTTAATTCCTTCCAATTTTTTTGCATGCAAATTCAAAATGTCGGAACGAACGGGATTGCCCGTCAAAACGACTTTATTTTTGGGAAAAAAACGTTCCATATTCGGATAGGCAACACAAATTTTCATTGCTTTTTCAGCCAATAACTTATTTGTAACGCCCGCATAACTATTTTGTTCCTGCAAAACCGTCGGAATCCCTTTCGATGCTGCCACCCGCAAAGTAGGGCCACTCGCAAAACCGCCAAAACCAACCACTACATCGGGTTGAAAATCGCCAATAATGCGCCGCGCTTTCCACATGCTTGACAAGACTTTAAAGGGAAACATTAGATTTTGCCAAGTCAGCCGCCGTTGAAAACCCGAAATCCAAAGTCCTTCAATCGCATAACCTGCTTTAGGGACGCGTTCCATTTCCATTTTGCCTTTCGCGCCGACGAAAAGAATTTGTACAGACGGGTCACGACGACGCAATTCGTCTGCTACTGCAATGGCAGGAAAAATATGTCCGCCCGTTCCACCAGCACTGATAATTACTTTCATTACAATATAATTCCTTTATTTTGATTGCTCTATATATTTTGAAACACTTAATATCATTCCAAACGCAACACAGGAGAAAATTAAAGAAGTCCCACCCATAGAAACCATCGGCATGGGCAAACCCGATACAGGTATTAAATGAACCGAAACCGCCATATTTGCTAACGCTTGAATCACTAAAATAATTCCCAAACCAACTGCTAACATCGCCCCAAATGTTTTGGGACTAATTGTTACCAATCTTACACATCTAAAAAATAATAATATAAACAAACTCATGATGGCAAATGCACCAAAAAGACCATATTCTTCCATGATGATGCTGTAAATATAATCGGTGTAAGGCGAAGGTAGGAAATTTCGTTGCGTCGAGCTACCAGGGCCATTGCCGAACCAACCGCCTTTAGCAATGGCAATTTTGGCTTGTTGCGTTTGGAATTTTCCATCCGAATTGGTCAAAAAATCGCGCATCCGTTCCTGCCAAGTTTCGGCACGCACCAATCCCGGAAAATGTTGCGCCAAAACCAATAAGGCTGCAAACATGACAATGCCGCAAAATATGAGTAATAAAACGTATTTCAAATCAACTCGACCAATAAACATCATGCCTAAACAAGTGGCAAAAATAATAATCGCTGTACTCAAATCCGCAGGTGCAATCAGTCCGCAGACAATCACCACAGGCAGGATTATCGGGATAAACGCACTTTGAAAGTCTTTAATCACGTCTTGTTTAGCGGAAATCATCCGCGCAACATAGGTGATGATGGCTAATTTGGCAATATCAGATGTTTGAAACGTGATGCCAATCCCTGGCAATGCCAACCATCGACTCGCACTATTGATATTTTTCCCAAAGAAAAGCGTGAGGGCTAATAATGGGATAATTATCATCATCGCGTACGGTGCGGCTGCGCTAAACTTTTGATAATGAATGAGATAGAAAATATAGGTTAGAAATAATCCAAAACTCAATATCAAAATTTGCTTCATTAAATAAAATTCAGTGTTATCGCCGCGCTCGCGGAACGCCAAAGTCCCCGCCGAACTGTAAACGGTCAATATCGAAAGTAGGGCTAAAACAGCGACTATCATCCAAATGACGCGGTCGCCCCGAAGTTCTGCCCCAATGCGGTTGATTAAAGACATGATATTAATTTTTAATTTGATAATTGGCGCACCATTGCTTTAAATTGGTCGCCCCTATCTTCGTAATTTTTAAATAAATCGAAACTCGCACAGGCAGGCGATAATAATACGACATCGCCTTTCGTCGCTCGTTTGCTCGCTTCTGTAATCGCTGCTTCCATCGACCGCGTTTCTACACAAAAGGGTACAATTTTGCCAAAATAATTTATAATTGCTTGATTATCAATGCCCATGCAAATAATCCCTTTCACTTTTTTGCGTACCAATGCCTCAATTTGACTATAATCATTGCCTTTATCCAAACCGCCGAGTATTAAAATCGTCGATTTTGGCATCGCGCTCAATGCCCAAAACACCGAATCCACATTGGTCGCCTTGCTATCGTTGATGTAGGAAACGCCTTTTATCATGCCCGCATTTTCCAAACGGTGCGGCGCATTGATGAAATTTTCCAATCCTTTTTGAATCACATCGGCTTGAATCCCCAATTGCAAGGCAACTGCAATCGCACAAGAAGCATTGAAATAATTATGAGGACCTTGCAAACTACAGGTGCTCATGTCAAAATCAGGTACCGTCACTTTGGGTTCGAGCGCGGAAGAATGCAATACTTTGGTTAATTTATTTCCATTCAAAAGATGGCTTTTTAAGGGAACTCGAATCGGAATTTTTTGCATTTGGAAACGCGCCAAATTCATAAACATTTTAATTTCAACATCATTCGCATTGTAAATAAATAAATCTGATGGAATTTGATTCATCACGATACGGAATTTGGAAGCTACATAACGCGCCATTTTATACTCATAACGGTCTAAATGGTCAGGTGTTATATTTAACAAAACGGCTATTTGTGGTCTGAAATGCCGAATTCCGTCCAATTGAAAACTGCTCAGTTCCAAAACATAATAATCATAATTGCCTTCCGCCACCAATCGCGCAAAACTCGTCCCAACATTACCACATTCGGCAACATTCAATCCTGCTGTTTTCAGCAAATGATAGGTAAGATGCGTTGTCGTCGTCTTGCCATTGCTGCCCGTAATGCCAATAATCGTCGATTTTTCGACAAAACGCGCTGCAAATTCGATTTCCGAAATAACAGGAATCGCTTTGGCATGTGCCAATTGAATGATTTCCACTTTATCAGGAATGCCCGGACTTTTGATGATTTCGTCCGCCATCAAAATTTTATCGGTCGTATGTCGTCCCTGTTCGTAAGGGATGCGATTTGCCTCTAAAGTTTGTATAAATCGCGGCGGAATTTGCCCTTTATCCGACAAAAATACCGTATAACCGTGTTTCAGAGCCAATAAAGCAGCACCAATACCGCTTTCTCCACCACCAAGAATAACTAAATGTTTCATAGAATGTTGCTATT
>JBDLWG010000314.1:0-5501 GCA_039804385.1 Bacteroidota bacterium | reverse complement strand
ATCCATTCAGCCACTCCTAAATTCAGCATCCAGCTCGCCCAAGACACCATTTGATAGGTCGTATCTAAATCCATTTCTGTAAATGCGGCAAAACTGGCTTGCATCATCCGCAAAGTGATAGCAGAAAAAGTTAATGCGTAACTCCTTATCATCCAAATGCGATGCAATGGAATGTTTTTTTCTCGAATGGTTTTCCAACCTTGCCAAGTCGTGTACCACCAAAGTACGCTCAAGAGCAAAAAAGAGGTTTTTGCAACCCAACCGCCATTGGCATAAAAAGCCATCACTAATGCCGCAGGCGAACTAATTATTAAAATGCCAAATGTATAAATCTTACCAATCCAACGATGTATAAAACTTACTCGTTGCAGGATGTAAGTTGAAAACTGAGTTAAACCTGCTGCCAAAATCAGCATACTCGAAAAAATATGCAAGTAAAAAGACCAGCGATAATGTTGCAAATGAATAATTTTTTGTTTGGATAACAAAAAATCTACATCTATTTTCCCCGAAGTGTACGGAAATACGATGTCAAACATTTGTTTACAGAAAAAAAGGAGCATTAAAATACAGCCGACTGTCAAAAGGCGTTTCGGAAATAGCATGGTTTTAATTGCCATTATTTTTTTTAAAATTGAGTTGAAAAGGACAAAAATACATCAAAATATAAAGTTTTTTGATTAAAAGTGACATCCATTTGAAAAATAACTGCATTTTTGTCCAACTATTTTAAATAGGAACAAATTACAAACGATTCAAACAAACCATTTAAAATCAACTCTATTATGCAACATTTACTAAAATTGGTTTTTACCAGTTGTTTAATCGGTTTTATATCTTGCGTTTCTCAGAAGCGGTATCAAGAATTGTTGGTTGCCAAAGACGCACTCAAACGCGATTTGGATTTATTGCAAAATGTCAGCCATGAAAAATTACTGTTGGCGGATAGCCTTGTGCGGATTCATCGCATGGTGGATTCGTTAGCAGGCGTTGTTGATGAGTGGAAGCAAAGGCATGATGCCTTGTTGCGCAGTCAAGCGGCGCAGGCAGCAGCACTTCATAAAGTGCAATCGGGTCAAGACGATTTGGTGCGGGGCAATGTGGCAGAACAAGAACGCTTGCGCAAATTATTGGTTGAAAAAAGCGTTGAACTCGACCAAAAAAGTAAAGAATTACGCCTTTTGAGGTTGACTTTATTGGAATTTAAAGGAACTTTAGAGGATTTTAAAACGCAAACCAATTTGCAACCAGAACAATAAATAATATCAACATCGTACTCACAGAATGATATTTGGTTTTTGTCTTTCCGTAGGAATCTTTTTTGAAAGGTTGTTATGGAAGGACAAACGAAACCATCAAAGATTCCTACGAGTTGCAACCTTGATGATCTTTAAAATATTGATTACCAATATTTTATAATCTTAACTATCTCATATAGCATTGAAAATAGTTAAGAAATTTTTAGGTTTAATAACCTTCACTTTTAGTGGGTTATCGGATTTCAGTTCTTTGAAAAAAACTTTATCTTCCGTAATTAAGTAATCGGCTCCACAGGCTACGCAAACAATCTACAAATTTTTGGTCATCAGGATCTTTATAAGGAATGCCCCAAAAGTAGTATTTTTCAACGCGCACCAGATTCGGTAAACTCATAATCGCATCTAAAATGGATTCTGCTAAAACCGCACTTCCGTAAAATTGTGTAATAATTTCATGATATTCGTCTAAAATATCGGTTGTTACACATAAGATTAATTTTTGTTGCCTCAGATATTGCCACAACCAATGATGCGGAGAACGGGCAGAAATGATTTGAAGCAGTACATTGGTGTCAAGCACGATTCTCATAGATTTGCGCTTTGGGTTTTAGTTTTGCTCGATAGGGTGTTCGTTTTATTTTTTTAGCTTCTTGCGCCAATGTTGTGGTTGACCAACCTTTGGCATCTAAGATTTTATCGGCAAGCGCGGTTACTCGATTGAATTTGAAATCAATCAAAATCTGGCGCAAACGGATAAGTTCTTCTTCGCTGATACCTGTTGCAAATAATTGGATGATTTCCAATTGAGCAGGATTGAACGGTAATGACATTTGAACCATTTCACTCATAAGAATGCTTTTTATTGAAAGGATGGATTGGATTACAAAAAAAGTAACTATTGCAATGCAAGTACAAATATGAGTAGAATAGTTGGAAACTCCAAATTTTTTCGCAAATTTTAGTTTTTGCCCCATAGGTAAAAAGTCGTCGAGGTTGCGCAACACTATCATTCTGTGAGTAATGGATAGGATTTTAAAACCTCGACGCTGTTGATACTAACGCTACTTATTGAGAGACAATGGTTTATCTTTATCTTCGATGCGGTGCGTGATGCGTTGAATCGCATCCACAATGTTGTCAATCACAGGTGGATAATCCACATATTTCACATGATGATTGTCTTGCCCCCAAATGCTAATGGTAATAATTTTCCGTTTATCCCCATACGCGACCATCAAACGCAATGGAATTGGAGTCGGTTTATTCATTTTTCGCTTTTCGCAAACCGCGGTATTGCAATCATACATACGCTGCATTTCAAAAAACTTATTGGAAAACACATATTCTGCAAATTGTTCTAATTCCGTTCTCGAAATCATTTTTTTGACCACTCGAAGCGGTTGATTCACGGTTTGAAACTCATGAATCAACCGTCCATCGGTTTTGATTTGAGTAAAATCTTTAATAACAGGGTCAATACCGCCATAATAACCACCACCTATCAATTCAACACTGATATAAGTAGGTACTTTTTTGGGTTTGGCATCCTCCTTTTTATCGGATTGTTGCAAAATCGCCCACCAAGGACGTTTTTGCGCTTTGACAGGATTGGCTTCTACAAGCACTTCCTCCAATTCATTCGCAGGACGTGCAAATGGAGATTCTTTGCTCGAAACCGCCGTAAAATGATATTGATACGTGCCAGGACTATTCGGTTGTTGAAATTCCAACACCAAAGAACGTTGGCTAATCGCTGCAATTGTAAATTTTTGAATATTTTTAAAGGGGTAAAATAACGTACCATTACTCAAACTCCAATTGCCTTTGGAAAATTTTCCATTTAAAAACTGTTCAAATTCAAAATCATATTTCAAAAACAAGAAAAATTCATAATCTTTTTCGGCTTGATGAATCGTTGTGTTCGACTCTAAATGCAGCGTATATGCATAACGCCATTTGCTACCGATGATTTGAGATTCCTGTACGGTCGGGTAGCCGAATTTGGCAGGGGTTTGAGCCGAAACAGGCGCGACGGTTAACGCAAGTATCGCCCATAGACAGAGGCAGCCCAATTTATTCAAAAGGGTATAACGAAAAGTTTTCATACGCATTAAGTGGTGCAGTTTTCCAAAAAAAGGTGCCAGTGTGGGGGCAGGCACGGTTTAAGCATCTCGAAAAGATGCAAATTGCGTACCGAATTTTGTAGGAGTCGGTAAATTTATTTCCCGCAAAATGCCTGTTTTCTAATCTTTTAGCGGTAAATAAATTTCCCGACTACGATGCGATTTACAATTTTTTAAAAAAAATACTTTGACATTATCTAATTTTGTACCCTTGTTATTTTTTAAACAAATTATAAAAATGCGTTATCTACTTGTCTTTATAGGCGGCGGCTTAGGCAGTTTAGTCCGTTTTCAAATTTCAGAATGGTGTGCCAAATATGCCTTTACATTTCCCTTAGCCACCTTGATTTCCAATGGATTAGCCTGTTTAATTATTGGTATTTTAACAGGTTTGAGTTTGAAAAATCAATTGCATATTTCCCACAAACTCTTTTTTGCAACAGGGTTTTGTGGCGGATTTTCTACCTTTTCCACGTTTTCTATCGAAACCTTGCGTTTATTTCAAACCCAAAACAATGCGATTGCGTATATGAATTTATTATTGAGTTTAATATTATGCTTTACAGCCACTTTTATTGGTTTAAAAATCGCTTTGTGAAAAATGCTTAGGAGTCGGGAAATTTATTTCCTGCGCAATCAACTATTGCGCGGGAAATAAAAGTCCCGACTCCTAAGCCAATCCATGCACCTATAATTTAACTCTTTTAAGAAAAAATAAAAAAAAATGACAAAAAAATGACAATAGAATATTTTAAAAAAGATACCTTTGCGCCATAAAATCCAACCAATATCAGAATTTACGTTTTAAAATATTCATTTTTAAAAAATATAATTTCAAATAACGATATTTTTTAAAATTAAATGCTTAGAAATACCTCGAAGTCTGCAATAATAAAAGGTTATTTCGGATGGACTCAGCATAATAAGAGAAACTAATTTATCTTCGACCTGTACGAGATGACAAAACCATTAATTGAATGTGTCCCTAATTTCAGCGAAGGACGTGACTTGACCATTATTAAGCAAATTACAGATGCCATTGAAAGTGTGGACGGTGTCCGCCTCCTCAATGTTGACCCTGGAAAGGCGACGAATCGCACCGTTGTTACGTTTGTGGGCGAACCGATTCCGATGGTGGAAGCGGCTTTCCGCGCCATTCAAAAGGCAAGCGAGTTGATTGATATGTCCAAACATACAGGCGAACATCCGCGTATGGGTGCTACCGATGTGTGTCCGTTTGTGCCGATTGCAGGGATTTCATTAGAAGAAACAGTTGTTTACGCGGCTCAATTGGGCAAAAGAGTAGGGGAGGAGCTTCAAATTCCTGTTTTTCTCTATGAAGCGGCTGCAACTCGACCTGAACGAAAAAATTTGGCAACGATTCGGTCGGGCGAATATGAAGGTTTGGAGCAAAAAATGCAGCATCCTGATTGGCAACCCGATTTTGGCAAACCGATTTTGAATGTCCAATCAGGCGCGACCGTTATCGGCGCACGAGATTTTTTGATTGCGTATAATATTAATTTGAATACAACCAGTGTTCGACGTGCCAACTCCGTTGCTTTTGATGTGCGTGAACAAGGTAGGGTAGTGACCGATAAGGCAGGCAAACCCATCAAAGATGCTCATGGTGAACCAATTCGACAGGCAGGTGTGTGTAAATCAGTGAAAGGCATTGGTTGGTACATTGAGGAATATGGGATTGCTCAAGTTTCGATGAATTTGACCAATATTCAAATGACACCTTTGCACATGGTGTTTGAGGAGGCATGTAAAAGTGCTGCCAAACGCGGATTGCGGGTAACGGGTTCTGAATTGATTGGCTTAACGCCTAAAAATGTTTTAATAGAAGCAGGTCAATACTTTTTGAAACAACAACAACGGTCTATCGGTGTTTCGGAATCGGAGTTGATAAAAATGGCAGTTAAAACATTGGGATTGAATGAGTTAAGTCCATTTGATCCATCGAAACGAGTGATTGAATATTTGTTGGAATCTGAGCATAAGGAACCCTTATTAAAATTGAATCTGCGTCAGTTTGCAGATGAAACGGCTTCTGAAAGTCCTGCGCCAGGTGGTGGTTCTATTGCAGCTTATGTGGGCGCATTGGGTGCAGCAT
>JBDLWG010000313.1:0-6711 GCA_039804385.1 Bacteroidota bacterium | reverse complement strand
AAAGCGCATTTGGAACAGATTTATCAAACCAAAGCGATGTTTTGATAAAATCAAATGTTTTACAGTGTATCATATTACGGTGCAGCCTTTTTAAATTTGATGTGGGAAAATACGATGGTTCCAATTTTATTAAAAAGCCCTCTTTTTGAACAAATAGTGGTTGAATCAAAGCAAAAAAAATGGAAACCGATGCACAATAAAGTTAAGAATCCTTATTGGGGCAAATCAATGTTGACCTGTGGCAGCGTCAAGGAAACTTTAAAATAGCATTATCAGGTGTAAGTAGTTGAAGTTAAAGAATCGACAA
Organism: Bacteroidota bacterium; assembly: GCA_039804385.1. GTDB lineage: Bacteria > Bacteroidota > Bacteroidia > Chitinophagales > Saprospiraceae > JAAFJT01. Next base: position 6,404 of record JBDLWG010000313.1, on the reverse strand, counting down.
AAAAAATACCAGCTAAAAGATTGATTTTCAAGATAGTATAACGTTTGGAGGGGGTTTCAAACCCTCCAAACGTTGTGGTCGATTCTTTAACCTTAACCACTTATAACCAATTGAGTCGTCGGAAAATTTACTTCCCGCGAATCGCAGGAAATAAATTTTCCGACGACTTCATCTATTTAAAAAAAAATGAAAATCACAAATTACATCGATAAATTAGGGTTTGATTGGCGATATAGAAAATTAAATGCGAAGATATTCCACTTGGAAAGCGGTGGCGCGGGAGTTTTATGGTCAATTCAGATAAAGAATATAGGTTTGGGGGGGTGCTATATTCTCACAATATATCTAAATAAAATGCGTCCATTGTTAAAATGGACGCATTTTCGGTAGAGGATTTAGTTTCAATAAGTCAATTTCGACAGGTCAAGCATCGTTTCGATTTCGGTATCAGGTGTGGTCAAATAGGTATCATTTTCCAGCAAACCTAAAATCGAATAAATGTTATCACTCCGCATCACGATTTTAAACACTTCCAACCATCTGAGGGTCTTACTCAATCTTTCGAGTTGCGCGAAAAAATCGAATATGTTCATGACGCTTATTACGGCTGCTCCTGAACTGGGTTGTTTTGCGACATCGGACGCGGCTTCTCCACCCTGTGTACTACTACTTGTTGGGATTGCAAACAATTTTCGAGATTCATATTCCGTGAATGCAATTTTGGAATCGATGATTTCCCCCAAACATTGTAATGCCAAATGTTCTCCCAATGAACTAAATGCCGGTACAGTAGTGCTATTCATAACTTAATTTCATTGAATGAGTAATGAATTAATAAAACAAATAGTCTTGGTTGCGCACGGCGGTCATGCAAGCAAGAATCGTTTTTTGTCGTAAAAATTTTGGTTTCGGACTATCGGAATAATCTTTTAAGAATTGTAAGGGCATTGATGCCCGTTTGGTGGTTAGTCTTACTTTTCTCTGCCTTGAAAAATGGGGTCTCTTCATAAAAGCGATTCGTCTTTACCCTTCGACACTTTTACATTTCAACTTTTTGCTGTGGTTTTCTTCCGATAGGTAGCTGCTTTTTTTTGCAAAAAGGGCAGATACCTATTCCCTTAATTACAATTACTATGCCAACGGTTAACGAAATTAATCATTTGTTGCGACAAATATATGATTCACGGCATTAATTATTGTTAAAGTTAATTAAAATAATATTTTTATTGCGTAATATTATTGTTTTTGAAACAAAAGTAATGTTTACATTTCTTTTATGAAATAAAAAACAGCGATGTGAATTAAGATACTTTTATATTTTTGTTTTTATCTTTACATGGATTAAAATGAATCAATACATAAAATATACGAAAAAAAAATCTATAAATATGCTGCCTACCTTTCAATATTTTGGGTCTGCGGATTCAAAAGACCTTGATATTATTTTTTTTGTAAATGAAATTCCGACTTCTATTGCCCAATGTGCCGTAAAATGTGCCTTTTGGAGTGACGCGTATCAACAATTATTTCCAACAAATAAAACCATTAATAGCAATTTAGCCGTTGTTGAAAACGGTCTTTTGCGCGATTCGTTTAAGGGCAATATGGATGAATTAAATAATTCGTTGTTTTACACCTATGATTTACATGTGCAACCACATCCTAATCACATTCAAAAATGTTTTGTACGAGATGTTGATTTAAAATTTTTGCGGGCGGCAAGGTCTATTCTGTCTCATTTGACCAAAACGCAACATCGAACTCTGGTGAAAGATGCGTTAAAAGGAACGATTCAATTGAAATTCAATGTTTTAGAACAAATGGATTTGAATGATTTAGATTGGTCGAATACCCGATTAGATGCATTGGAAATCAAAAAAGCGTTGGCTTTTCAAATGGGGCAAACCTTGGCTTTGTGGAATGGACAAGAAATTTATACAAAAAAAGAAATTGGACAGGCATTTCCAATCTTGAAACCGTATTTGGATAGGCAACCTAATCTTGATTTTAAGGATTTGCAAACAGCTTTAACGCAATTTACACAGGCATTAAAGGTACAAATGCAGACCATGCAAGCGAAATACGAATACAAATATAAAATATGAAAAAAATTGCAACATTATTATTCTTTTTCACCTATTCAATTAGGGAAATATTTCGCCAAAAAAAAAGGGGGTAGAGAGCGAAAAATTTGATTTTTGATTTTTTTTTTGCAAAAAAAAATCAAAAATCAAATTTTTCGCTCTCTGGTAGGTCTTTTTTTTCCCTAATTGAATAGGGCTTAAAGCATTAGTAGTCGGGAAATAAATTTCCCGACTACAACATTCCCAGCAAAATATTCCAATAGAATCGTGGTGATACCAATTGCGTTTTTTACTTTTGCGCCCTAACTAAAAAAATCGCTTGTGAAAAAATATTTATCGCTTATTAAATTTAGTCATACGATTTTTGCCTTGCCATTCGCGCTCGTAGGCTACTTTTTGGCAGTAGAAACGACGGGTAAAAATCTTAATTTTAAAATCTTATTTTGTATTTTGGGCTGTATGGTCTTTGCACGCAGCGCAGCAATGGCTTTCAATCGCTATTTAGACCGCGATATTGATGCTCAAAATCCAAGAACCGCCATTCGGGAAATCCCCGCAGGTGCTATTTCACCCGAATCAGCACTGGAATTTGTGATTTTAAACAGTCTTTTATTTGTAGCAACCACTTATTTTATCAATCCTTTGTGTTTTTACTTATCACCAGTTGCTTTGGCAGTTGTTTTGGGATATAGTTATACTAAACGTTTTACTTGGTTTTGCCATTTTGTATTGGGTTTGGGTTTATCATTGGCTCCATTAGGTGCTTATTTAGCGATTACAGGCGTATTCGACGCATTGCCAATTGGTTACGCATGTGTTGTTTTATTATGGGTTTCGGGATTTGACATTATTTACGCCTTGCAAGATGAAGATTTTGACCGCACGATGCACCTCAATAGCGTTCCTGTTTTCATGGGCAAAGCAAAGGCGTTTCAATTATCAAGGGCTTTACATTTGCATTGTGCCTTGATTTTAATAAAAGTGGCGTATCATGTCAACACGCATCATCCCACTTTTGGCATCCTACATTGGATAGGCGTGACGCTTTTCATAGGTTTATTAATTTACCAACATACTTTAGTTAAAATCAATGATTTAAGTAAAATTAATATGGCTTTTTTCACAACCAATGGAATCGCATCCGTCCTTTATGGCAGCTTTTTTATCTTAGATTACTTTATATAAAATTTTAATTTGTTTTAAAATCAACCATGTCTAAACAAGCAAAAATAGAACAATTCGACCCAAATGGAGTCGGTTTAAAAAATGGTCATTTCATCGGCTTGCCTTTTGAGGAAGCGGAAGCGGATATTGTATTGTTGCCCGTTCCTTGGGACGTGACGGTTTCTTATGCGGACGGAACGGCAACGGCGGGCGCGAATATTTTGGAGGCTTCTGCCCAATTAGATTTACACGATTCGGATGTGCCTGATGCATGGAAATACGGTATTTTTTATCGTCCGATGGATGAAAATTGGTTGAAAAAAAGCCAGAAATGGCGTAAAAAAGCTAAAAAATACATTGCTTTTTTAGAAAATGGCGGCAATCTTTCGGATAATTTGCTCATGCACAAAAAATTGGATGAGCTTAATGCAGCATGTGAAGCCTTAAAAAATTGGGTTTATACACAAACAACTGAATTACTAAATCAAAACAAATTGGTTGGTTTAGTCGGTGGAGAACATAGTATTCCATTAGGTTATTTGGAAGCATTGAGTGAACGATATGCGAGTTTTGGTATTTTGCAAATTGATGCCCATTTCGATTTGCGGGAAGCGTATGAAGGTTTTACGTATTCTCACGCGAGTATTTTTTATAATGCCTTGAAAATCAAAAATTTACAACGCATTACGCATGTTGGTATTCGAGATTATTGTGGGGCGGAAGCAGATTTAGTGCGTCAATCAGCAGGTAGAAACATCGTTTTTTACGACCAAGATTTGCGCGAAATGCTTTTTGACGGGCGTACATGGAAGCGGATTTGCCATGAAATTGTGGGCACATTACCACAAAATGTTTATATTAGTTTTGACATAGATGGGCTTGAACCCACTCTTTGTCCGAATACAGGAACGCCTGTTGCGGGCGGCTTGCAATATTGGGAGGCTATCTATTTGTTAAAAACAGTGGTTTCGAGTGGGCGCAAAATCATTGGTTTCGATTTATCAGAAGTAGGCGGGATTGGACACGAATGGGATGGGAATGTAGGCGCACGCATTTTATACAAATTAGCCAATTTGATGGCATTAAGCCAAAAATAACTTTTGCCATATTGGTTTTTTTGTCGCAATTTTGCAGCATAATTCTATCATAGTATGTCTAAACATACATTTTCGAGCAAACGTAAAACCCAATTTTAGCAGCACATGCCTTTTATCAAGACAGCCTTTTCAGGTTTGATTATCTTTGAACCCAAAATTTGGGGCGATAGTCGCGGTTATTTTTTTGAAAGTTATAATCAAAATGTTTTTAAAGCGGCAGGGATTCATGCCCATTTTGTGCAGGACAACCAAGCGCGTTCCAGTTTTGGGGTGTTGCGCGGTTTGCACTATCAATTGGGCGAGTCGGCACAATCCAAATTAGTGCGCTGCATTGAGGGCGAAGTCTTGGATGTCGTTGTCGATATTCGGGAAGACGCTCCTACTTATGGCAAATCGTTTACGATTCGGTTAAGTGCGGAGAATAAAAAACAACTTTTTGTACCACGCGGTTTCGCACACGGCTATGTCGTATTGAGCGAAATGGCAGAGTTTGCGTACAAATGTGATAATTTTTACGACAAAAACAGGGAAGGCGGGCTCGCTTTTGATGACCCTGCTTTGAAAATTGATTGGGAAATTGATTTATCCAAAGCCTTACTTTCTGAAAAAGATTTGGTAAATCCTAAATTCGGGGCGCATAAACCCTTTCACATCAACCCATCCAAACACGCAACAAATTGATTACCAATTGATTTAAATCAATGAAAAAAATACATATTTTAATCACAGGAGCAGACGGACAATTAGGACAAGAATTTAATTTTTGGGCAACTCATTATCCCGATTGTGTCTTTGTAAGGACGGATAAAAGCCAGTTAGATATTACCAAATTAAAATCGGTAACGGCTTTTTTTACAACACATCCTATTGATTATGTGGTCAATTGCGCCGCTTATACAGCAGTGGATCGTGCCGAAACCGAACAATCTTTGGCAACGAACATCAATGTACAAGGTCCGAAAAACTTGGCGCAGGTGTGTCAAATCACAGGTGCGACGATGATTCAACTTTCGACGGATTATGTTTATCATTCAAAACAAAACATTCCGTTTAAAGAAACCGACCCTGTGAGTCCCAAAGGCGTGTATGCGCGTACCAAATTGCGGGGTGATATGGCGGTTTTAAAAAATTGTGATAGAGCGTTAGTGATTCGGACTTCTTGGGTTTATGGCGTTTTTGGACATAATTTTGTCAAAACGATGTTGCGTTTGGGCAAGGAACGCAGTGAAATTTCCGTTGTTTTTGACCAAATTGGTACGCCGACGGCGGCGCGCGATTTGTCAAAAGCCATTTTGGACCTTATTTTAAACATTGAAACGCATCAAATTGACCCGTTTTTGTTCAAAGGCATTTGGCATTACAGCAATGAAGGTGTGACGAGTTGGTATGATTTTGCCAAAGCGATTTTTGATTTGCGTCAAATGCCCATTCGCGTTAAGCCGATTGAAACGACCTTATTTCCAACGCCCGCGAAACGCCCACCGTTCAGCGTCTTGAATAAAGATAAAATCAAAAAAGTATTTGGCATTGAAATTCCGCATTGGCGCGATAGTTTGGTCGCCTGTTTGAAAGAATTGCCTTAAAATCCTAAGCCATTTGTGCAATAAACGTGCGTCAAGTTTGAAACTTGACGCACGTTTTACGTTTGTACACGTCTGTCGCAAATTTTAAAAAACGCGACGCGCTCCGCAAAACAATATTTTTAAAATCAAGTTTTATTCGTATTTTAAAAATAAAAATTCCAAAAATATAGCATTTTTGTTTGTTGGATAACCAAACAATCCATTATTTTTGCATCGAAATTTATTATTAAAATCATTATTAATTGTTTAAAATTTTAATAATTGGAGCCTTAAAAGTATGGTAAATCAACAAGCACATCTAAACAAACTATTAGGTGAATGCCAAATCGTTTTGGAATATCAAGAAGAAGATGCCGTTAACACTCCTTATGAGGAGATTCCCGTTTTAAAACCTTATGAATATCACAAAAATAGAGCTTTAAACTCCATTTTTGCCATTGAAGGGGACCTTATAGAACGCATCAATGAACAAACGG
>JBDLWG010000312.1:0-14022 GCA_039804385.1 Bacteroidota bacterium | reverse complement strand
GGGACTTACGTAAAGTCCCCTTTTATTTTACCAAAACACGCCCAAAAACCAACATTTCTTGTAACTTCGCCGCGATTTCAAACCCAAAATAATTGTTTCACGGTTATTTTATTTTTCATATCGATTTTCGTTAAAGGCACCGACTCGGCTATGATACATTATTACGCCAAAAGCGAGGGAAAATTAACGTCCTTGCGGGAAGCAGAGACTGGCTGTTGGATTAACGTTTCCGCGCCGATTACCCGCGAAGAAGTGCAAGAATTTGCAGACAAACACGCCATTCCGATTGGTTTTTTAACGGATCCATTAGATATTGATGAGCGCGCCCGCTATGAACGCGAAGATGAAATGCGGCTCATTATCCTCAATACGCCCGTTCTCAACAATAATATTGATAAAGAAACGCAAGCCATTTATATGACCGTTCCATTAGGTATTATTATTACAATCGACCATGTGATTACCGTTTCGGCATTTGAAAACCCTGTCATTGACCAATTTCTGGGCGATAAAGTCAAGCATTTTGACCCTTCTGACGACAAACTTTTTGTGTTGCAAATCTTAGCGCACAACATTCAACATTATTTAAATGGGCTAAAACAATTGAATCATAAACGCAATGTGATTGAAAAAGAATTGTACGCAAGTAGTCGCAATATGGAGATTAAACAATTATTGAGCATCGAAAAATCGTTGGTTTATTTTGTTAACTCGTTGTATGCCATAGAGTTATTGGCGATGAAGATGAAGCGAACCGATTTTTTGCAAATCCGTGACGACGAAGATAAGATGGATTTATTTGAAGATATTATCATTGATAATTCTCAAGCGTTGGACATGGCGAAAGTTTATACCGATATTTTGGGCGGCACGATGGACGCGTATGCCAGTATTATTTCAAACAATTTGAATCTTGTGATGAAACGATTGACCACGATTACGATTGTTTTAATGATTCCAACGTTGATAGCGAGTTTCTTTGGGATGAATGTCAAAATTCCTTATTTGAGTACAGAACATGATTATTCCTTTGTCATTATTATCGTGATTTCAGTGTTGATGAGTGGTTTAACGTCTTGGTTTTTTAGAAAAAACGATTTGAGCAAATAAGGGTTGAATTAGGAATTAGAGCATTTTAGGAATGAAGGACGTAATTAAGTGGTTAATGTTAACTAATCGACAACAACGTCCTTCATTCCTAAGATTCTCTAATTCCTGATTCAAAAAAAATTAACCCTCAAAGTGGAGCGAAATCGTAAACATGCGAGATAATAATTTTTCCAAAATGCCCGATTCATTAAAACCTTGTTTGTAAATCAAGATATTGCCCAATCCATGCGACATTTTAAACTCAGGCGAAAAAATGAAATACGGGAAAAACATTTGAACGCCTGCCCCATACTCAATCGCAAAATCGGTTGGCGAAACTTTGACCAAATCCGTTGCCTGTCGTACCCGTGAACGACTCTGAATATCATATGAATATTTTAAACCCGCCAATACAAATAATCGTTTATCCTGATACGGAGCCGATTTGTACCGCACTTGAAACGGCAATTCCACGAAAACGGATTCGATTTTTTTCAAATAATTCGGTCGAGCACGTCGAGACGGGTCATATTCCAAGGTGCGTTCTGCAAACGCAAAACCAGGTAAAAATCGAATATCAAAATTTTCTCCTAACTTTAAATTGCTGATAATCTGCAAGTTAAAACCGGGGCCCGTGACCGATTGAACGCCCGCAATGGAATCATTGTGGATGTTAAAATTCTTGCCGCGAAAGACGCGATAATCCGACGAATTATAACCGAGCGTAATGCCGAAATAATACGGTTTGTTTTGAAAATCCAAATAATTGTAGTTGCCTTTCGTGCTTTGCGCTTTTGCGGGCGCAGCAGTAGCTAACAAAACAATTACGGTTTGAGATACGATTTTCAAAACATTTTTCAACGTTTGAAACCCGTATAGACGGAGCAAATTCCGAAGGTCAGTTGTTTGCATCGAGTTGACTTAAAGCCTGATTTCTCCAATATTTTTAAAAAATCGTTGCCTGCAGGGAACACTTGCACCGATTCAAAGAGATAATTGTAAGCTCTTGGGTCGTTTGAAGTGATTCTGCCGATAACGGGGAGGACGTATTTGAAATACGCTTGAAACAAATTTCCAAATAAGAAACCTGTTGGTTTTGAAAATTCAAGTACGACGATTTTACCTTCGGGTTGCAAGACGCGCCCGATTTCCGTTAAACCGCGTTCCAAATCTTCAAAATTGCGCACTCCGTATGCAACGGTCACAGCATCAAAAATATTGTTTTCAAAAGGTAATTTTTCCGAATCGCCTTGTACCAATTCGATGCGGTCTGTCAACCCTTTTTGAGCTACTTTTTGTCGCCCAATGTTCAACATTTCAGCAGAAATATCAAGTCCTATAATTTTTAAATCCTTGTTATTCAATTGTTTAATGGTTTGTAACGCGACATCTGCGGTGCCTGTAGCTACATCCAAAACGCGCTTCGGTGGCGCAATTGATTCCAATTCTCGAATCATGGTTTTGCGCCAAATCGTGTCGATACCCACCGAAAGGAAGCGATTTAAAAAATCGTATTTAGGCGCGATGTTATCGAACATAGCCGCAACTTGTTGTTTTTTGCTGCCCGCCGCATCGTAAGGTTTCACCGTATCCATTTGAAAATAGTTATAAACGTTGCACACTTTGTGCCTTAAAATCCTAAATAATTAAGGAAAATTTGCGCCTTCTATAAGGTCTTTTTCCTTAATCATTTAGGAATTAACGTTGTGGTTTTAATAATCACTCCTTAATGTTCGTGACCGATGATGCGCGATTGGTCTGGAATCAATACTTCGATTTCAGCTTTTTCGTCCAAAACGACGCATTGACAACCTAAACGCGACTCAATGCGCGGATTAATCGCTCGGTCAATAAAATTTTCTTCTTTTTCGCTGATTTCTTCCAAATAATCTTCGCCATTTTGGATGTAAATGTGGCAAGTGCTGCATGCACACACGCCGCCGCAATTGTGATTGAGGTGAACATCGTTCTCTTCGGCGATTTCCAAGATGGAATAACCTTCCTCCGCTTGCACCGTTTTCGGAGCGATATTTTTGTTCTCGAACGTAAATCGAATCGTAGCCATAATTGCTTTAAAAAATAAATGAATGTGGCGCAAAAGTAATCCTTTTGCGCCACACTATAACAAAATCATAGAAAGGTTGTTGTAAACGATTTTATTTTATTCAACTTTACCAGCCGTTTCAATGCGTTGATAAATTCGATTAGGATGATAATATAACGCATTTTCTTTGGCATTTTGTTTCAAATTATTTAATAAATTTGGATTTTTTAAATAATTCAAAATAATGGTTGCCACTTCGTCATAATTTTGAAAACTCAAAACACTCGTTTGTAAAGCCGTTTCTGTGGGATAACCAATCGGTAATAAACCCGGTTTCCCCGCTTTTATCATCGTAAACAAAATACCCGTCTCTTTGGTTTTGCCATATTGCCCAAATTTGCCTTGTTGCAAGTGCAGGTTGCCCAAGATAATATCGGCTTTACCCAATTGTTCATTATAAAAATTCATTTCTAACCAATGATGATAAGCATAGATATGAAAACCTTTATCAATCAATTGATTAACTCTTTTTTTAACATTTTCACCCTCTTCTTTGGCATAGAACGCACCCAATAAATCTAATTCAATCGTTGTTTTAAAATCCTTTTCATAGCGTTCCAACATCGTTAAAATACTATCATAATCGCGGCGAGTTGCCGAAATCATGCCCGGAATGCAAATGCGCAAGCGTTTATTATCCAAAGATGTATCGTACAAATCGGTTTTATAAACCGAAAATGGAATCACGCCGATGGTCGCAGGTGCGACGTATTTTGATAATTCAACTGCCACCGATTCGCTCAAAACTAAAAATTTACCGCCCGATTGTCGAACCATTTCTAATAAAGAACGATTTTTAGAAGGATATAAAAAGTTTAATTTCAATTGATACGGTATATCTGCCACACGCTGAACGGTGTGTAACGTATTTGAAATTTTATGAAAAAGATTTTGTTGAAACCAAAAATCAATATTATGCAAAAACAGGTGAATCGGGATTTTAAAATCCATTTTACAAAACGCTTGAATCACTGCATAATTTTCTTTCGACAAGGCTTCAAAAGTAATTAAAAAAATTTTATCCAAATTTAAATTTTTAATTTGATTGAAAAAATCTAAATAAGATTCATCATTGCGCTTAACTCGCAATAAAATTTGGTCAGAAGCTAAAAATTTTAAATTATTGGCAGCTTGTTCATGCGTAATAATCCAAATTTCATGCTCAGGAATAGACGCATAAATCTGAGCAACCGCTTCCACTAAGGGCGGATGTCCTCTTGGAGCTAATTCAAAAATACCTATTTTCATAAAAAATAAGATTTAATTCTTGTAAAGTAAACGGTAAAATTTTAAGGGATGGATGTACGGATTGAACGGATTTTCACAGATTCGTACGGATTTTTTTTGAAAAAAATCCGTACGAATCTGTGAAAATCCGTTCAATCCGTACATCCATTGTATTGCCATTTTAAAAACAACATTTATAATGGCTCAAATAGCGCACTCATATTCAATTGATTCTGAATGGTTTGTAAATAATGTTCATTCGTTTTAGCACCAAACGTGGTCAATAAAGTCATAAAAATCGTTTTTTTAGTTCCTGTTTTTTCCATAAAAACTTGGCGTTTATTCATTAAATTGCCAGCATAAGCCTTGTCTATCGTGAAAACGGCATTATAAAACTTGATTTCAACCAAATTCATACAATTATCGTGTCTGTCCAACAGTAAATCAATTTGCACGCCCATTTCTCCCGCTTTCGGTAGGTAACGCCAAGCAGATTGTTCGGTATAAACGCCCGAAATACCCAACATTTTTTTGATTTGTGGTACATGTTTAAGACAAATATTTTCAAAAGCAAAGCCACTCCATGATTTCCAAGATTGCGCAGCCATTTTGCTTTGCCAAGTGCCAGCCCCCACCGATTTGCTATTTTCCATGAATTTTAAGTAAAATAACGAATATTCATCCGTCAATTTGAAAATAGCTTCTTTCGACGACTTGCCAAAAGGCAAATAAGCGGTGATAAAACTGGATTCTTCCAAGGCTTCAAGTACTTTTGATAACGTTCCACCTGATTTAAATTGGCAAGATTCCATAATTTCAGTGCGCGTCAAGCCGCTTAATTTATGGGATAGACACCGAATAATCGCTATATGTTTATCCGCTTTTCCGAAAAGCGCGGGATAAAGGTCATAAAACTCTTTTAATAACCAGCCATCTTTTGCAAAACAAAGGCGGTCAATCGCTTGAGAAGCACTTTCGCCTGCTTGGATATTGTTCAAATAGTGCGGAATGCCGCCCGTCACCATGTACAATTGCAGGATGTCGTATTGACTTAAATTCACGCGATTGCTTTGAAGAAATAACTGGGTTTCGTATAATGTAAAAGGTTGAAGTCGAATCTTTTGTGTAATGCGATTGTGCAGACCACCTTTATTGCGAACGATATTTTGAATCATCCAAGAGGCAGATGAACCGCAAATCACCAGTATTAAATTCCGTTGTTTAGAAGCCCAATGATTCCAAAAATGGTCAAAAGAGGCTAAAAAATCCGATTTTTTATGGTCTAACCAAGGAAATTCATCTAAAAATAAGACGCGTTTGGCATCAGATGGGTTTGCCTCCAACAAATGTATCAAATATCGAAAGGCTTGTAACCAATGTTGCGGCGGCGCAATCGGCAATGCAGGATTTAAATGAAAAGCCGTTTGAATGGCTTCCATAAAATTTTCTAATTGTCGCACATCGGACACGCCATGAATCCCAGTAAGTTCAAAAACAAGTTGTTTTTCATAAACAGACCGAATTAAATAGGTTTTTCCCACTCTACGACGACCATAAACCGCAATTAACGCTGCTTGTCGGGAATCCAAAACATCTGTTAAAATTTTAATTTCTGCGGTTCTGCCAATGAAATTTTCCATGATTTCGGTTGATTTAGCCCAAATTATATTTTGCAATCGTTTTGGCTGAAAATAAAAAATTATTTTCAGCCAAAACGATTGCAAAAATACCTATTTTGGCTGAAAATAAAAAATTATTTTCAGCCAAAACGATTGCAAAAATACCAGTTTTGGCTGAAAATAAAAAATCATTTTCAGCCAAAACTTTTTCAACCCAAACAATGTAAGTAGTTGAACTAAACTAAACGCACAAAACTTGCGTCAAGTTTGAAACTTGACGCAAGTTCATTTGTTGATTTTTAATTATTTACATTTTGGTAACTTATTTTAGGTTAACTACTACATTGGTTATAAATCTTTTGCTTGACATAATCCTCCATTCTAAACTTCAAACCCAACAATTGACCGCGTACTTTGACGGCTTTAGGCATTTGCGCTAAATGATGCAATCGATATGCCCTAATTTCTGCATCTGCTAAAGCGCGTTCCTCATCCGTCAAATTGACAGGGAAAACAAATGCCTCCGCCAATTCTTCAAGTGAATACTGCTCATAACCAGAAATCGAATGATTGTTACTTGTCATTTTGTAAATATGCGTTGATGAGGTAAGTAGTTGAAGTAAATTCAAAGGTCGCTAACGTCGGCAAGGTGTCAAATCCTATCCATTACCCACAGAATGATTATTGGCATTCAAAGGATTCTCCAAAATAAAAAAGGTGCGTAGCACCGCAATATTTGTAGCAAAGCGATGGATAAACCCCTTTTAGAGGTGCGTAGCACCGCAATATTTGTAGCAAAGCGATGGATAAACCCCTTTTAGAGGTGCGTAGCACCGTAATATTTGTAGCAAAACGATGGATAAACCCCTTTTAGAGGTGCGTAGCACCGTAACATTTGTAGCAAAGCGATGGATAAACCCCTTTTAGAGGTGCGTAGCACCGTAACATTTGTAGAAACGGTTTGAATGTTACGGTGCTACGCACCTCCAACGCGGGTTCCAATTCCGCTTTTCTACAAATGTTGCGGTGCGATGCACCTTTTTTGATGCTGTGGGTAATAGATAGGGTTTCAAATCTTGCCGACGTTTATACGAATCCCATTTTGCCCTTTTCATCGAAAAACACTTACAGGTAATGGACAGCGTTTCAAACTTGACGCAAGTTCATCTGCTGATTTTCGAAGCGGAAATTGCTGAATAGAAACTATATTTTCTATAAACAATTACATATCAATCATTTATCATTTCAATCTTGATACGATAATTCCCCACAATTTTTCATAGGGTATCACTTCCAACTCCGTCACTAACCCGCGATAGCGAAACGGCATTTCCGTTAAGCGACCAACATATTTTTCGGTATTGCCCAATTCATCGGTTTTATAATTGCTTTTCACCATTTGTTGCAACAAGCGGATGAATTGTATCAATCGGAAAAATTCTTCTTTTTTCAATTGGCGATTGGCATAATTTTTCAATCGATCCACTAAATCAGTGACGTGTGAATATTGTTTTGCCTCCAAATGGAACAACAATTGCGCAATTAACATGAAAATCGTGAAAATACGCATATCTTTGGAATACAAAACAGGGTCACTCAAAAATTTAGACACTTTGAAATTACGTCGATTTTGGCGGCGCAAGATGGGATTCGTATCGCCAAATACTTCAATAATATAATTCAAATACGCTTCATAGACTTTCCATTTTTCCCGATTTTCGGGGTCTAACTTCCTAAAACGCGCATGTGCAGTCGCTTTGCCCCAAATCGCCATCGCATTGATGTAGTTTTCGGTGTGCATCGCCAACAATAAATAGTATTCCATGAAGGTAAACCAAATGTCGCTCCCTTCTGGAAAACTTTGCAGGCATTTTTCCGCATTCACTTTGCCGCGCTTGTAATCCTTTAAATGCAAAAACGCAGACATTTTTTTCAATTGGAAAGTCGCCATCTTATCATCTTGATGATAGATAGGATTATCTTTCATATATTGTTCTGCCCGCGTACACACTTCAATCATCGCTTCGTAATCTTGTAACATTTCGTAGCGATACGTCCAGACCAAATACATATTGTAAAAAACAACAGGCGAATCGTACATTTCCGATAAGCCAATCAACGCATCACAATACGTATCAATGCGTTCCCGCAAATTGTTGTTTTCTTCAGGCGGCTTGAAATAATTCAACATCACGCGCTGATACAACTCTTCGGAGCGAATTTCGGCACTTAAAATATCCGAATATTGCTTAATATGTTGGTCATATTCTTCAAATTCGCGCTCCGAATCGGTTTCAGTCGAATACGTGCGCAAAATGCGCGCACAATTGACAATCATATCTGCGAATTTGTACTTCAAGGAAGTGGTCAAAATCTGTCGCGCTAAGGTTGCCGCCGTAAACGGAGCTTCATTAGATAACAAAATTTTAACAAGCGTCCATTCCTTATTACAGGAATAGTAGGCGCGATCATACCCTGAAGTATCTGGCAGATTCACATCCAAAAAAAACAAGGTATTCAACAGTCGCTTTCGGAAACGCGACTTCAACTGACGATATTTATCATCTGTTGGACTACAATCATACAGGAACGTTGCCGCATCACGGTCATTCCGAAATTTGTTACTTAGGAGTGCCTCATAAAATTCATTGAATTTACTCGCTTTGTTTTTCAGCGAATTATCATCAAAGATTTCGATTTTCCGAACCTTCTTTTTGGTAACAATTTTTGCGATTTCTATTAAATTTTTCATCTGTCGTGGTTTGTGACATAAAGGTAGCAATTTTTTAACCAAAAAGTCAAATGCAATGTCACATTAAGTCTTTTTTTTTTTATAAGGCTACAAGTATCGATCCATTGAAATAAACGTTATGATTCAAAGTTTGGATTATAATTAATTAATTACCAATACTTTATATTTTAAAACAATAAAATTTTGGTAAAAATAAAAATTTATAACCAAATTCTTATTTGAAAATAAAATATAAATTGAAAAAAAAGGCACTTAATTATCGTTTCTATAATTGTGACGCGTCTTTTCATTTTTTTAGATTTATACACAAACGATATTCTTGTACAGAAGGTTTTCAAAAGCATCAAAAGTGTTGCATCGTTTTGAAAAAAAATTGAAATAAAATCAAACATTATAGCGTTTTAAGTACAAATTTTCTTGTTTTTTTGAAAAAAAAGTTAATTTTGCAGAAGCTCTATTTTTCTAACCCATTTTTATAAAAAATTTAAAATCAACAAGCATGAAGTCTTGGAAAAAAATCATCCCTGCGGCACTCTTATTGGGTCTTTTTGCAGTGTCAATCTCGTCTTGTCAAAGAGGTTACGGTTGCCCCTACAAATTTCAAGCAAACGCACAGGTGAGCCAAGTTAAATAATTTTAATTACAAAAATCAATATATGATTTCTTGGATTCCGTTAGTCGCTGAAACTGATTTGGATACGATTGTGGAGCGTTCTCATCAAACGCCTTGTGTGTTGTTTAAACACAGCACAACGTGCAGCATCAGTGCGATGGCAAAAGCGCGTTTGGAACGCAATTGGTCGTTTTCAACAGAGGAAGTGGCAGCTTATTATTTGGATTTATTGGCATTTCGCCCTATTTCTGCTAAGATTGCTGCCCGTTTCAACGTACATCACGAATCACCGCAATTGTTACTCGTCGTCAACGGCGCGTGTACGTATGATGCGTCGCATTTGGATATTACGGTAGATGAATTGCGAAGCGAATTACCCCTATCAACAAAATAGTATTTGTATAAAATGTTGATAACCACAGAAGACGGGTCTCATTCGGTTTATACCGAACAATTTGATGCAACGTATCATTCCCGACATGGAGCGATACGCGAAACGCTGCATGTCTTCATAGAGGCTGCATTGAGACCCGTTTTGGTTCAAAAACCAGCGGAAATCCGCATTTTAGAGATGGGTTTTGGGACAGGATTAAACGCTTGGATGACTTTTTTAGAAACCCGAAGCCATGAAATCCCGATTTTTTATGATACGATTGAAGCCTTTCCACTTCCTTCGGAAATAGCGCGGCAACTCAATTACCCACAATTGACCGCATCCACTGATTTAGAAAACATTTTTTTTAAAATGCACGATGCGCCTGCACTCGTGCCGATATTGCTTTCCGATGTAAAAGCGCCTTTTATTTTCAAAAAATATTTACAAACGATTGAATCAATTGATTTTGATTCTAATACAGATATAATTTATTACGATGCTTTTGCACCACAAGCACAACCCCACCTTTGGGAATTTGTTATTTTAAATAAAATGTTTCAAACCTTAAAATCAGGCGGCGTTTTTGTGACGTATTGCGCACAAGGCGCGTTCAAACGAATCTTAAAACAAATTGGGTTCAAAGTAGAAGGCATTCCTGGTCCCGCAGGCAAACGAGAGATGACCCGAGCGTTCAAACCTTAAAGAAGAACCCCTTATAAGGAGGCATTTTGAAATTTGTGACTTGATTTGCATAATTTTTTATTTTTTTTCAATGCAATGATTTTAAAGTTTTCATTTCTATAAATCATTGATAATCAATTTATTATTCAACGGAACTATTTTGTTAAAAAATAAATTGATGTCACAGTATTTATAGAGGCAAATCCCTAATATTTTGAATGTTCGGAGAAATGTTTCTATCTTGCAGTCGAAATATTGAACCCACCATCTGAAAGCCCAAAAATTGAAATCGTGTTACCCAACTTGATTGTTGCACTGCGGACTTCCCGCACCACTACCCTATAAACAGAGATCCAAATGAATGTTTTTTCGGTAACAAGTAGTGTGAACAATCTGCATATTTCCGCTTGCTTCGATACGTTGAAGCAGGCTTTTTTTTAACTATATTTTAAAGCCCGTCGAAGTTGCAATAACTGGACGGGCTTTTCGTTTTTATACTTCTTTTCTACCACTTCTATCAATAAAATGATTGGTTGCTTGTTGCGTTCCCATCAACATAATGTCTTGAATATTAACATATTCGGGGCGTGTTACGATGAAATAAATCGCTTCTGCCACATCTGCTGCTTTCAAGGCTTGGAAATCCGCATACATTTTGCCTGCTTTTTCCGCATTGCCTTTGTGCCGCGTCAAAGCATGCTCTGTATCTTCCACATGTCCGGGCGCAACTTGACTCACTCGCACACTGTGTTTGTACAAATCCAACCGCATCGCTTTTGTCAAAGCATCCACCGCATGTTTGGTAGCGGCGAATACATTGCCATTCGGCGAAACTTCTTTCCCCGCCGTAGAACAAATATTGATAATATGACCTTTCTTCCGTTGCACCATATACGGTGCAATTGCACGCGTTACGTATAATAAACCTTTGATATTCGTATCAATCATCGCATTCCAATCTTCCACATCGCCTTCATGAATTGGCGATAAACCTTTTGCCAATCCCGCATTATTAATCAAAATATCCACATTCCGCCATTCGGGTTCTAAGGTTGCAATCGCTTTTTTCACGGCATCCAAATTGCGCACATCAAAATTCAAGGTTTGGATAAGATTGCGGTGTTCTTCCGTAAATTCATTTTTAATTTCCTCTAAACGGTCTTCTCTGCGCCCTGTGAGAATCAATTTGAACCCATTCCGCGCAAAAACTTCCGCCGTAGCCCGTCCAATCCCAGAAGTCGCACCTGTAATCAAGACGACTTTATCTGCATTCGGATTATGCACCTCCGCGAGTGCCGTAATAGGAATTTCATATTTAAAAATCTCATCATTATAATCCGTTTTATAAATCGGATTCACCAAACACGCTTGTTGATAAAATTTGAACGCATTCGGTTTATCATCTTGCTCATAAAACGCTGTTGCCAAATCAAAATTCGCTTTTGGATGTCTCGGATTAAGTTCCAATGTTTTTTCAAAATGTGAAATGGCTAATTCATAATTCCCATCAACTTCCAATTTGATAACCGCGTGTTGATAATACGCATCTGCATTTTGCGGGTCTCTGAGGAAGGCTTCTTTGAAATATTTACCTGCATTTTTGCGCTGTCCTTTGAAATGTTCATTGTTCAACAAGCCCAATTTGTAATAAATACCCGGATAATCAGGATTTACAGCTACGACTTTTTCCAAATACGTTCTGGATGTTGGATAACTTTTGTTTTGCTCTGCCAAATACGCCAACATCACATACGCATCACAATGGGTTGGCGTATTTTGAACCAACGTTTCCAATTGCTTCACCGCTTCCCCAAAACGCATGTTTTGCGCCAACAGAGACGCGTATTGATACCGCAAATCACTTTGTTTTGGATTTTTATCCAACATATTTTTGAAAATGAAGAATCCTTCTTCAGCCCTACCACTTTGAATCAATCGAATGGCTTCTTCCGTCGGCACATTTTCCAAAGGCGCAAACGGCGGACGCGGAATCGGCGTTTTAGCAGCCATTTCAGCTTTTAAACGCGCTTCTGCGGCGGCTTTTTCCTGTTTCATTTTGGCTAACCGTGCGTCTTCTTCGGCTTGCTGGATTTTGGCTAACCGCGCTACTTCTTCGGCTTGTTCGATTTTGGCTAACCGCGCTGCTTCTTCCACTTGTTGGATTTTGGCTAAACGCACTGCTTCTTCCGCTTGTTGCATTTTGGCTACACGCGCTTCTTCCGCTTCTTTTTGAGTTTTTGCAGCAGCCAAAAGCGTTTCTTTTTCCGCCTGTTCTGCGGCAAGTCGCTTGATTTCAGCATCTTTACGCTCCGAACCATTGTTTACAACATGCCCATTTTGCCCATTCGATTTCCCATTTCCATTCAATTTAACTTCAAATAAAGGACTCGTATCTAATGATTTTCCATTATCATCCGTGTAAGCAGGCGGTTTCGCACTGCCATTCATGGAACCATTTCCATTACTACTGCCATTGGAAGTGGCAGGTTCTCCTTTTTTCTGTTTTTTAATATCGTCAATCAAGGTTTCCAACATGGATGGTGAATCTACACCACTATTCATCAATTCGCGGAAACGCGATTCTAAATCTTTTTTATCGAAAGGAGACCCATTTGAGGTATTGCGCATCGGTTCCGCATAGATGCCATTGCCCATCGAAACCAAAGCAGGCTCTTCCACAGGAGCCATTTCTGGCTTTTTAACCACAATAGGTTCTGTTTTTTTGCTTTCAGTCGGTGCTTTTTGCACAGATGGCTCTGGAATCGACACTTCAGACGGTTTTTTCGACTCCGACGGCGGTTTGCTTTCCACAGGCGGTTGCACCGTATATTTGATGGCAATACTATCGGACGGCTCCTTGCGCACAGGCACGCTCACGCCCAAATGCGTAAACAGGGGCGCAAAATCCCGCGCTAACAATTGGTCATAAACCCAATAATCAATGGAACGCATGTAGCGCAACATCTCGCCAATATCGGTCGAAATGCCCCGCGCAACCCGCACTTTTTCCGCATGAGCATACTCGTCTTCAGGACGCATGCGGCGCAATTCTAAATATTTGTCTTGCCAATAATTCATATATTGGATGACATTGCTCACCCGTTCAAACGAAGTCGGCACACTCGCGTACTCGCCCGAATCTCCTTTCTGATACGTGCCATCTGCCACCACTGGAATCAAGCGTTTTTTATTGCCCAACTCCTGCACGATGCCTAATGCCTCATTCATACAAGTCTCTGCTTTGAGAAAATTGTCTGTTATCAGCAAGAGGACAGGTGCATTCGGACTCGCTGCCACTTCTTTTTTCAACGTCTCAATACCAGATTTATCGTCAAAAACGATTTTTTCAACAGGCAATCGCGTAGCAATAGCAGAAGCGATTTTTGAGACAACATATTGATTTTCTACACAATACGCAATAATTAGTTTAGAATACGACATAATGATTTGGATGTTGAAAGTTAAGATTCGGGTTTTCTCTTTTTACCTAATCTTTTTTAAAATATAATTTGGTAAGTTTTGTCTGATAAGATAGTGACTCAATAGTCTGTTTAAAAAAAA
>JBDLWG010000311.1:0-6668 GCA_039804385.1 Bacteroidota bacterium | reverse complement strand
GAAGGTTGGTTTTGAAACCATTCTAATTAGGTAAAATAGCTTGCGAAGGAATTATAAATAGCTTCCAATTGAAAAATGAAAACAATCGGTTCTTGAATTTGTTAGATTTGAATTTAACAATATCTCATTCATAAAACAAAAATGTATCATGGCAAATGGCAAGTTACTCATCATATAGTCTGAAATCGGTTCAAAAAAAGTTTGGATTAAAAACGGTTCGCAAAGAACTTTTTCAATCCTTACAGCCCATTCAACCAACCGAATTATTACTTGCAGTCCTCCAAAGAGCTTCCAAAATGCCGCTTGTCAGTGAAAAAAGTCGGTCGGAATGGATTGTTGCGCCTATTTTGATGGAAGTCAAATATTTAAATGCGGATAGAATGAATATTTTATCGGGTGAAAATTTACCTTAAAATACCTTTTTAGCAGGAGACAATGCTGCATTTTTAAAAAAAAGTCCGTAAATTTGTATAATCGTTTCCTCTTTCAAAAAATATTTGTTAGTTGCACAAGACCAAGTTGAAGTGACCCGTTTTTTTTGCGGAGATGGGCAAAATTGGGAGAAAATCGTTGTTACAAACTTAGAAGGATTTATTGAATTAAAATCTTTAAATATTCTGATGCCATTGAAACGCATTTATAATCGCGTCAAATTCGGATAGTTTAAAACACTAATATCCAATGCACGGATTTTAGTTGTACCCTTTTTTAAAAGATTTTAGCATTGCAAATGCTAATTATTGTTAATTTGCGGCTTATTATTCACCAAAATCAAAAATCATGAGTAAAGAACGCACCTTTATAAGTTTCGATTGGGCGATGAAAAAAATTCTTCGTCATAAGGAAAATTTTATGATATTAGAAGGCTTTTTGAGCGAACTATTAGGGTTTGATGTCACGATAGAAAATCTCTTAGAAAGTGAAGGTAATAAAGAAAGTTTGCAGGATAAATATGACCGAGTGGATATTTTAGCCAAATCCACCCAAGGAGAACTCATGCTCATCGAACTCCAATATGATAATCAAGATGATTACTTTCATCGGATGATTTATGGGATTTCTAAGTTAATTACGGAATATATCTCTGAAGGTAAGAATTACGGCACGATTAAAAAAGCTTTTTCGATTAATATTTTATACTTTCGATTAGGGCAAGGCAAGGATTATATCTACGAATACAAAGGCAATTTTGTGGGCAAGTATAAAAAAGATGTCTTCAAACCGACTAAGCATCAAAAAGAACGATTTAATATTGAAACGGTAGCGGATATTTTTCCCAAATATTATGTCATTCGGGTTAATAATTTTCAAAAAGATGTCATTGAAAGACCCTTAGATGAGTGGATTTATTTTCTAAAAAATAGCGACATCAAAGACGATTTCCATGCGAAAGGCATGGCACAAGCCAAAGAAGCCTTAAATTATGAAAAAATGTCTGCGGAGGAAAAGTCAACCTATTCGAGCCACATGAAAAGCCGCCGCATTGAAAGTAGTGTCCTTGAAACCGCTGAAGGGCGCGGCATGAGAAAGGCAAACGTCATTACAGCTAAAAAAGCATTGGCAGAAGGTGCGGATTGGGCTTTTGTGTCTAAAATTACGGGTTTAGATTTAGAAGATATTGAACGCCTGTCAAAAGGTAAAAAAGTAGATATTGATTGAGTTGTGAAAAGTAGCTCAATTTTAATAACCAACAACAACGTTTGGAGGGTTTGAAACCCTCCAAACGTTATAATGTCTTGATAATCAACTTTTTATCAAGCATCACTTTTTGTCGATTCTTTCATTTCAACTATTTTATTGGGGCGTTTTGAAAGAAAAATTGTTTTATCGTCATTCTAATGAACAATTCCAATAAACAGGCATTTATACGGCATGAATTTTTGGCAATATATACTCCTGTTTGCCGCCGTATTAGCGGGTGGCATGTTGGCATGGTCGTTTCAGAAGGCGAACATGCAGCGTTTAAAATTGGTATTATCGTTTTGCGGGGCATACATATTAGGCATTATCGTCCTTCATCTAATACCAGAAGCGTACTCAGTTGACTCGTCGATCACGAGTCACGCCCCGACTGCAAACATTGGTTTGTGGGTCTTGGGCGGCTTTTTTCTGCAACTTTTTTTAGAACAATTATCGCTTGGTGTTGAACATGGTCATATTCACGATCATCATCATACGACACGACCCATGTTTGCATTGCAAGTCATATTCGGGTTATCTGTGCATGCGTTTGTGGAAGGATTGCCATTGGGTTTGTATGCTGATTTTCATGCTCAACAAGATATACACGGACATTCTCACAATCATTTATTTTATGGAATCATATTTCATAAAGCACCCGAAGCATTTGCCTTAGTTTTATTGTTGATGATGAGTCGATTTAGTCCCAAAATCATCTTGGCAGGATTGATATTTTTTGCATCCATGTCGCCTTTGGGCGCGTTATTAATGGTTTGGTTACATCCTGATGAACACATTTTAAAACAAATTATCGCGGTCGTGATAGGCTCTTTGCTACATGTTTCCA
This sequence comes from Bacteroidota bacterium, assembly GCA_039804385.1. Classification (GTDB taxonomy): domain Bacteria; phylum Bacteroidota; class Bacteroidia; order Chitinophagales; family Saprospiraceae; genus JAAFJT01. The sequence continues at coordinate 4,141 of JBDLWG010000311.1, read as the reverse complement.
CAACCATCCTTTTTGAAACCGATAATACCGAAGAACATCGCATTTCTACTCAAAAATTAATAGCGATTGGAGTTGGCATCGGTCTTTCCTTATTGACGATTCTTTAAATTGAATTTGGGAATAACAGGATTAAAGAAGGAACGGTTTGGTTTTTTGCGAAAAATCAAACCGTTCCTTCCTTAATTCATGCCGTTTTCTAATTGTCCATTCAAATATTAAAAAAATGTTAATAATTTGTGAAAAAGAATTTGCTATTTTAATATGTGTTTTATAACTTTGCAAAGTCATATTTAACAAATAACCTATTTACAACAATTCAATTGTTTAAACATGAAGACCCTATTTACCTTTACCTGCTTCCTTGTAAGCACCCTTTTTCTATGCCCCATCTCGGCACAAGTTCGATGGATCGGGGCGACAACAGGCGGTCTTTGGACAACCGCTTCTAATTGGAGTACGGGCATTCCGCCAAGAGCAACGGATTCCGTCGTACTCAGCAGTCAAACCAATGACACCTTAGCGATTCGCAACATTCCAGCAGTCCTGTCACTTGTTAAATTACAGATTGCAGGGAACACCAAAGTTCGATTTTGGGGCGACACCACTACGATTTTGACGTTGACGGGCGGCGCGGGAACCGATTTTCGGATGGACTCGGCGGCTACACTCACTTTTGCGGCGGACACGAGTTTTAATGTTGCCAGAGGCATTCAACTGAATCTCGCAGTAGGCGCGACAGCAGAAATCTTCGGTCATCTGCATTTCACAAGCCATGACATCCTTAGTAATCCACATCGCCTTCAAGCTCTTTCGCCGAATGCTATCGTTTTTAGGAATAAAGCAAAATTTACGATGGGCAATGGCGCGGCAGGCAACCCTTTTGGTACGGGTTCGGCTCCATCTGCCACTCAAACGGTGCTTTTTGAAGATGGTTCTACCTATAATTTCAATAGTGGCTCCAATCCATTTGGCGCGACAAACATGGCAGTCGTCACTTTTCGCCCTCAAAGTAATTACAAAATCAATGTTTCGGGTTCCGCATTCAGCAATCGCACGTATGGAAACGTGGAATTGATGAATCCAAGTTATAACAGTACCTCTACAGGTTCGGGTATTTTTACGGTGAATGGTAATTTAACCATAGGCGCGGGCAAAATGAAATTGAATGTAACGGGCGGTGTTCAAGTGAAGGGAAATGTTCAAGTAGCGACGGGCGCGTTGTTGACGCTTGGTTCGGATGTTGCTTTGACCTTTAACGGAACGACAGAACAAACATTGACGCATCAAAATAATTTGGTATTTACCGATTCCAGCAGTATTTTAAAAATAGCGAATCCGACAGGCGTTCGGTTGAAAAATTCATTGGTGCTGTATCATTTGGAACTGGCAAATGGTTCTTTACTGTTGGATAGTGCGGATGTGGAAGTGACGCGCTATATCACAGGTGGTTCTACGAGCAGCCATATTGTAACGAATGGTTCGGGTGTGCTCAAACGTCCCAATGTAGGTGCGACGACTGTGATTTTCCCCGTTGGCGCATCTAAAACGAGTTATGACCCCGTTTCGTTGACGAATGCGGGTGCGATAGACACATTTTCGATCCGTGTAGATACGGTTGTCACGAATCCGCCAACATTTAGAGGCAATGGCAATTTTATTATGAATCGAGAATGGCACATTAGGGAAAAAGTAGTAGGTGGCAGCAATGTCATGGCAACTTTTGGGATGGATTCTTCAAAAATGAATTTAAATAATACGATATTTACACCTGCGAATGTTATAGTGGCGCGTTACAGTAACAATATTTGGTCTGAATTAACCGCTTCCCTCAATGCTCCGACGGTGACAACAATGGGTTTGAATCAATTTTCAACGTTTGCGATAGCGAATGCGGGTGCGTTTACACGAGTGGGCGTAGCGGATACGCGTTTAGAATATCGTTTGAAAACGTATCCGAATCCAACACAGGATATTTTGAACATCGACGTTTTAAATCTGCCATCACAACCTACTGAAATCGTTATTTTAGATGCAATGGGACGCGTACAATCCAGTCAACCCTTGAATTCGATGATGCGATTGATTACAAGTGATTGGTTATCAGGACTTTACTTCATTGCCGTCCAACGAGATGGCCGTTTGCAGATAGTAGATAAAATTCTCAAAAAGTAATTCAATAACTACTACAACGACACTATTGCATGAAGCCTTAATTGTTTAAGGCTTCATGCAATAGTAGTCGGAAAATTTATTTCCCGCTAAGAGATTCATTATCAATTCATTAGCGGAAAATAAATTTCCCGACTACCCAATTGGTTATAGACCCCATTATTTCAATATTTGATTAAATTGCTTATGAAACCACTTCGTTTGAACCAATTGTTCTTTCACATTTCGTTTATCCACTTTATATTGATGCACGAGTTGCCCACAAAAATCTTTAAAACTAAAAAAGGGATAAAAAATTTCAAAATCATTGCTTTTCAAACATTGCACAATCACTGAAATATCCTTCTCAGGCAAAATGCCGCCATCTCGAAATTCCTCATAGGTTTTGCGCGATTCAGAAATTTTAGTCACCAAATTGTCAAAATGCTTGTTTTTTAACGCGACAATCTCTTTTTTATAATTTTTTTTGTCAAAATCTTTGCCCAAAACTTCTAACAAATTATCAGGATGATACAAATAATTTTCAAAACAATAGTACCACAAAATTTTATATTGTGGAAATTTTTGAAATAGTTTTTGACGTTCATTATCCGTCAAAAAGTCTCTATCCCGCAAACCCATGAACGTTTTATCTCGCTTCATTTTGATAAAAACAGCATTAGAATTTTGTACATCTGTAAAAACAACTTCTTTTAAACCCATCAAACTGTACCATTCATAATTCTTACTTTCACATAAAACAATCTTTCGATTGCCTAAAATTTTTGCCATAGATGCTCTTGGAACGGCAATTTCAAAAATAGCTTCTTCATATGGAGGCGTTGGTTCAATTATTTGTGATTTATCAAAATCAAGATTATCTAAATCTATAATCGCCGCATTATCAGCATCTTTGGCGTATTCAATGAAGCCTAACGCATGTGTTGCCGTCCACAATTGACAATTTGGTGGTATCCAATTTTCAGTAATTTCTTTCAAAAGTGTGTATTGCAAATTCGTATTTAAATGCACATCCATTTCATCAAGATAATAAATGGCATTTTGAAAATAAGGACATCGCACCACAAAATTTAATAATAAAATAATCACCTGTTTCTCTCCATGACTCAATAAATCATAGGGAATCAAGGCATTTCCTTTGGAAAAAATCAATTGCGGCGGTTCATTGACGCTGCTACCAGCATCTTCATAATTGGCAATCCGAATACTGGTCTGCTTGTCCGCACCAAAAATTCGGGCTAAGGATTGATTGATAGGGTCAATAAATTGTTGTGCAATTTTTGTCAAATCGACCGAAGTTGCACCCGAAAACAAGGGATCGCGCAAGGCTTTACTAATATCGCGGGTAAATTTTTTAACATCTGTTTGAAAACAAGTGTCAAATTCGATAAAAAACTTGGGTACATCTGAATTATTTGCTATAACCGATTCATCAAAAGCAACATTCTTCAACATCGGAACAATCCGAACACTGGGACGACCATAAAACGATTGGGATAAAACAGGTACATCCGATGTTATTTGCCCATTTATCTCTATTTTTTTTTGAAATTTAAAATCATCACCGATTAATGCTACTGAAATCGGTTGGGTTTTTACTTTTTTATAATAAGCATCGTGTTGCAACTGGTCTATTGTACGAATAGGTTGAGGCATTCCAAGCCATTGAAAAGCATCAAAAAGGGCTGATTTACCACTACCATTTGCCCCAATAAGCAACACTAATTGCGCATTTAAAGGAATATTTTTAATATGTAAATCCTTGAAACGCTTGAAATTTTGCAAATGAAAGGTCTGTATTTTCATTCTATTGGATTTGAATCCGTATAACGAGTGGAGTATTTTAAAAACCCTTCACTCATGGTTGCTGTTTATTGAATCATAACAATTTTTGACAAAGGTAAATCTTTTTGCCCTGCACACAGCACGATTTTGAACAATCCTTTTTGGTAATCTTTGCAAAAATCCTACC
>JBDLWG010000310.1:0-3522 GCA_039804385.1 Bacteroidota bacterium | reverse complement strand
ATACCATATCGGTCAAAATGACTCATTTTTTTCAAGGCAATGCTTAAATCGGCTTGGGTTCGATGGTGAAAAGTGGCTAATTTGGATAAATTGACTTTAAAAAAAGTATCTCCATTGAGGATAAAAATGTTTTCTTGTCTGCATTCATTTAAAGCTAAACGAATGCCACCACCTGTTCCAAGGGGTTGATTTTCAATGGAATAGGAGATTTGAATGCCCTTATAATGGTTTCCAAAATAATTTTGAATCACTTCATATTGGTAGCCAACCGATAAAACGACTTTTTTGATTTTTTGAATTTTCAAATCATCTAAAAGGTAAGCCAAAAAAGGGCGATTGCCAATAGGAGCCATTGGTTTGGGCACATCTGCCACTGCTTCGCGCAAGCGCGTTCCCATGCCGCCCGCAAGGATAATTGCTTCCGTAATTCGCATAAAAAATTCATTATCAATTATTTTTGAATTAAGATTTTCAGGATTATGGGGATTCAATTAGGATTAAAAATCCTAATTGAATCCCCATAATCCTGAAAATCCTAATTCAAAACATTACACTTTTTCTTTAATTTTAACAAACTCAGGGCGCAAACTCCGTACCGTTTTGCCTGCTTGCCACATTTCAGAATTGCGCAATTCGTCCAACTCGACTTCCAATTTTTCCCGATAATCGGGTTGAGAATTGCTATCAATCGACCGCTGTGCTTCATTACCTGACGCAACACTGTCGTATAAATCTTTGAAAACAGGCGCGACTGCATCTCTAAACTTGTTTTTCCAATCCAATGCACCGCGTTGAGCCGTCGTCGAACAGTTTGCATACATCCAATCCATGCCATTTTCAGCCACTAAAGGCATCAAAGATTGGGTCAATTCTTCCACCGTTTCGTTAAATGCCTCACTTGGAGAGTGACCGCGTTTTCTCAATTCAGTGAATTGTGCTTCAAAAATGCCTTGAATTGCGCCCATCAGCGTACCGCGCTCGCCCGTCAAATCTGAAAAAACTTCTTTTTTGAACGTTGTTTCAAACAAATAGCCTGAACCAACACCAATTCCCAAAGCAATTGCCCGTTGTTCCGCATTGCCCGTAGCGTTTTGGAAAACGGCATAAGATGAATTTAAACCGCGTTTTTGCAAAAACATCCGTCGCAAAGACGTTCCAGAACCTTTCGGCGCAACCAAAATCACATCCACATCCATCGGTGGCACAATTTGAGTGCGCTCTTTATAAGTAATGCCGAAACCATGCGAAAAATACAATGCTTTTCCAGCCGTCAAATGTTTTTTAACGGTGGGCCAAGCAGCGATTTGAGCCGCATCCGACAACAAATACATAATAATCGTACCGCGTTTGCAAGCCGTTTCAATATCAAACAACGTTTCACCAGGGACAAAGCCATCTTTTTTTGCTTTTTCCCAAGATTTGGAAGGTTGACGCTGACCAACGATGACATTAAAACCGTTGTCGCGCAAGTTCAAAGCCTGTCCTGGTCCTTGAACACCATAACCAATGATTGCAATCGTTTCTTTTTGTAGAAAATCTTGCGCTTTTTTCAACGGAAATTCTTCCCGCGTGACCACGTTTTCCTCAACGTTCCCAAATTTTAATTTTGCCATAATGATAATTAATTAGTTTTAAAATTAATTTGCTTCCGCAAACTCAATACTTTTCAAATAATGATTTAATTGCTCCATCGGTTTCGTGACCGCAACTCGACCTGAACGAACAAACTCATAAATCCCGACTTTTTTCAAATCTTCTAATAATTTCTGAGTTTCTTCTTGATGTCCTGTTTTTTCAATGACGATAAATTCGGATTCAATCGTTAAAATCCGTGCATTGTGTTTGCGCATGAGGCGTTCCAATCTGCCACTACTTTCGGTGTAGGCTTTAATTGGTACTTTATATAAAGCAATTTCTTGATACACAACTTCATGTGCTTCATAGTAAAATGCTTTTAAAACCTCTATTTGTTTATCCAATTGAGCCACTACTTTTCGGACATCCTCCTCTGTCAAATGCACGACGATGGTAAATCGAAAAATGCCTTCCATCGAAGATTGCGAAGTCGTCAACGACTCAATATTGAAATGCCGCCGCGTGAAAACTTGTACGACACGCATCATTAAACCAGCTTTATTTTCAGTAAAAACGGAAATCGTATATTCTTTATTTAAATCTTTGGACATGATTCGATTTTTTACGTTTTATAATCCAACGTCGTCGAGGTTTTAAACCTCGACGACGTTATGTCTAAGGTTTTTCTAAAATGATTTCTGAAACAGAAGCACCCGCAGGCACCATTGGGAAAATATTTTCCTCTTTTTCCACCATCACATGCAGCAAATACGGTCCGTCAAAAGCCAACATTTCTGCTACAGCCTCTTTCAATTCGTTGGTATGAACGATTTTTTTGCCTTTGACCCCAAAACCTTCTGCGATTTTGACAAAATTAGGGTTTTTCAACTCCGTAAACGAATAACGACGGTCGAAAAACAATTGTTGCCATTGCCGCACCATACCTAAAAACTCATTGTCCAAAATCACAATTTTCACGCCGATATTCCATTGAGAACACATGCCCAACTCTTGCAGCGTCATTTGAAACCCGCCATCGCCGATAAAAGCAACAACTTGTTTATTCGGCGCAGCCAATTTTGCCCCAAAAGCAGCAGGCAACCCAAAACCCATCGTTCCCGCGCCGCCAGAGGAAACCCATTGATTTACATCTTTATATTCGTAATATCGAGCCGCCGACATTTGATGTTGACCTACATCGGTGGCCACAATCGCTTCGCCTTTGGTTTGAATCGAAACTTCGCGCACGACTTGACCCATCCGCATTTGATGTTGCGCATTCGCCCGTAAATCACGCGAAATCACTTTTTCTTGCTCGATTTTATCGCAATCTCTAAATTCTTTCACCCATTTTGGATACGTTTTGGTTTCTACCAAAGGCATCAAGGCTTGTAATGCCAGTTTTGCATCGCAATGAATCGCCGCCGTCGTTTTAACATTTTTGTCAATCTCCGCCGCGTCAATTTCGATATGAATCACTTTCGCTTGCTTCCCAAAACGGCTTACATCGCCTGTCACACGGTCGTCGAAACGCATGCCGATTGCAATTAATACGTCACACTCATTGCATTTTAAATTTGCTCCATAATTGCCATGCATGCCCAACATGCCCATATTCAACGCATGATAAGCAGGCAGATTGCCCAAACCATGCACCGTATGCCCCACAGGAATCCCTGTTTTTTCTACAAATTGTCTAAAAATATCGGAAGCCCCCGCAATTTGAATCCCATGACCCGCTAAAATATAAGGTTTTTTAGCTTGATTTATCAAATCGGCTGCGGATTGAACCGCAACAGGATTGGGTTTCGGATTCGGATGGTAACTGCGGATAGGAGGATTCTTAAAATATTCAAAATCAACTAATTCTACTTGTGCATTTCTTGTAATATCTACTAAAACGGGACCGGGACGACCCGAATTGGCAATATAAAAAGCCCGCGCCAT
>JBDLWG010000309.1:0-2791 GCA_039804385.1 Bacteroidota bacterium | reverse complement strand
CGGCAAAAATATGGAGTCGGATTTCTTGATTTTTTTGAAAATAAGTCGTTTAAATTAAAAAATCGACCCAAAATTATAGTATAACGTTTGGAGTATAACGTTTGGATTATAACGTTTGGAGGGTTTCAAACCCTCCAAACGTTGTTATAATGAATCATTTAGCAGGAAATAAATTTCCCAACTACGAAATAGGTTGCGGCAGCATTTCTAAGGTGTATAACTTGCGAGCAAACGCTTCAAAATCAGGTGGCAATGTCAAGGGTGTTTTGGTAAAAATTCTGAATCTTCTTAAATGACGCATCTTTAAAATGCTGATAGGGAATGTTTTAAGTTGGTCATTCCAGATATACAACATTTCAAGATGTTCAAAATGACTCAAATAATCGGACATATCAGGCAGATAACAGCGAATGCGCAAACGGTGAAACGTCGATTTTTCCCAAAATTTAGGCAATAACAAATCGGCGCAATGCACCGATAATCCGCGTATTTCACTCAAAATGGGACAATTTTCCAATAAATAATAGATTTCATCGGTCGTCAACAGATAGGGCGCGAAGTGTAAATTATCCCGATTGAGCAATTGATGTCCTTTTTTAAACCGTTCTTGAAACAATTCTGCCCGAAAGGGGTGTTGTAAACTCATCGGTAATTGAAAAAAAGAGTGCATCAAATCGCCCCGACCCATCTTGTGTTTAGCCGGGTTGAGTTTCGCATAGCTGTAAATAAGCGGATCTATCTCAAAATCGGGCGCAAAGGTTTCATAAGCCTTGAATGGATTTTTACGACGTACCTCAAAAGGTTGCAAAAAAGCTTTATAGACCTTCGGCGGCAATTGTGCTTGTAATATATTTTCAAACTTATGTTTAACCAATTGATTATCAGAAGTGTATGGAAGCATCATTAAATCGGGCAAAAAGGTTTCTGGGAGTCCATTCGATTCCAATAATTCCAAAATTAATAAATAATTCGTTGCTTCATTCGACCCTAAAAGTCTCCGCAAGTTGTCAAGCAAGTTGGTTTCCTCAAAATCATTCGGTTGAACAGTCGCCAAAAACAGGTTCAAATCGCGCTCGGTTAGGAAAAAATGGGGATGATCCCAAAAATGATTTGGCAAAATAGCTCCCTCACAAACGATAATCCAATCGGTATTTGCTTGCGCAATCGCATGATAATCCATATTTAATAAAATTATTTTTTGAATATAAATTTTTCTATCAAATTTTGGATTGCCTAAAAAAGCAATGGATTTACCTTGATAATGGTTCCATTGAAGTGGTTGCTCCTCAGGCGATTGCAGCAAATGGAAATGTTCAAAAAATAGATTCCGAACCGACGCTTTTTCATGATGTAATAATTTTAAAAAAAGCGTTTTAAAAAGAATTTCGCCTTTAAAATTGCCTTTGCCTTCCAATAAAAAAGAACCCAAATCCAGCCTATCTTCAACGCTCCAATCGCTTATCAAATCCATCAAATGGCTTTTAAAATGCGTTTTACCCAAATCTGATTTTTTAAAAAAATTAAAATCATAATTTAATTTTGTCAAATAATTGGGAATCAATATTTTATTGGACAATTCTAAATGAGGACATTTCAAAATACTAAGTGCCGATAACAAGGGATATTCCAATTCAGTAATAGGGAAATGCGCCAAATGCGGACAATCTTGTAGAAACAAGCGTTGCAATGTGGGCGATTGAAGTAATTTTTTAGGGAATTGTTTTAAATTTAATGGAGCGCAAGCGAAAACTTGTAATGCAGGCATTTTGCCCAAACTGCTTTTCGTTAAAAACAAGTTGGTTGAAATGATATGTATTATTTTTAATTTAGGTAATTCTTTGAAAATCAAATTGGTACGTTTTGAAAAAGCTACATGATTTAATTCTAATCGTTGTAAATTTTTCAAAGCATTCCAAGGGATTTCAAGGTTTTGTAAACGCGTCAACTGCGTTAAAATCAGCGTTTCCAATTGCGTACAAGCACTCAAATCGGGCAAAATTTCCAAATTACAACGATTCAATTCCAAGTGTTTCAATTTTTTGAACGAATGCAATGGGATTTCTAACGTTGTTTTGGAATAATCATAAATTATCAAGGTTTCCAAATTTTCCGCGTCGAACAAGCCTTCATAACCTGTGGAAATGCCCGATAAAAAAACCGTTTTAAGTTTTTTAGAATGAAATAAAGCTGGTGGCAAGTCTTGATTGAAAGCCTTGATGGTAATGCTTTCTAATTGATTCTCAAATAGATATGGTAATGAAATTCTCAGATGGGATTGATGCCAACAATTCAAATGCACTTCCTTTAAACCTGAATGCCATAAAGATTGGGGCACGTTTTCAATACGAGCGCGTTTCAAATAAAAAATTTCTAATTGCGATTGCAACGTTTCAAATAACTCGTTTAAATAATTGCCATCAATCATATTGTTATAATTGTAAATATCAAAACAAACCGCCTTGCACGCAGGAGCAAGTTGCAACAACTCAAGTGGAGTGGGTGACGAACCTAATTGAACCCTTTCAATAGATTTATCCGTTTTTTCAATGGTATAATAGCGCCGATACTGCATAAGTTATTGATTTTTTTAACACATAGTTCACATAGGATGATATAGTTCACATAGGGCAATCTATTTTGCCTCAAAAAGAGAGCCGATTGCCCTATGTGTCCTATATCATCCTATGTGAACTATGTGTTTTAGATTTTTTTATTATTTTTTTACAAAATAATGCTTTATTTACAAATAATTGTCGTTTTTTTGAGTTTCAAAAGCAACAATCGCCTGTTA
>JBDLWG010000308.1:0-6871 GCA_039804385.1 Bacteroidota bacterium | reverse complement strand
CAAGTCAAATTATTCATACCGCAATACGACAGGCTCTAACATCCGCCATTTAAAACCATCAAATAACTTCGCTTTACCCATTTTAACCGTTCTAACAATCTTTGCACGAGCATTAAAGCCATTTTCTATCTTGCAAATCGGAAAAATATACGTATCTGGATAATTCACTGCATTATAAACGCTCGTCTCATCCGTCATAAACTCCACCATCGCAATATCAGGTTGATCTACTGGATTCTCAACCGTGAATCGATAAATCGAAACGGTTGGTTGAAACGTTTTGCTGCGATTCAAATTATTAAAAGTTTGGTCGCGGGCGGGCGCAGACATATAAAATGCCTCTCGTTTGGGCTTTTGTCCAGTGGGTTCGGGTGCGCCACCGCCTGAAAGCAATAATGTTTTCAACTCTGTAATCTTGGTTTCCAATATCAAATTACGGTGCGTCAACTCATCAATTGCCACTTTTTGTTTTTCGGTTTCCGAATAAAGTTGCTCTTCACGCAACTTATGTCGTTCAATATCAGGCTTTTGCGCTTCAAACGCTTGATACGCTTCCTCTCTTTCCTTATTACTTTTGCGAAACCGAAGCCAAACTAACAGTGCGCCCAACAAAAAAGCTAATGGAATCCCAACAAAAAGTAATAAATTAGGGTCTAATTCATACTCCGCGCCTTTGGGTTTGGCAGGAATAGTAGGTGCATTACCATCATTTTTGGCATTAGCAGCAGGCGTTTTTGCCACTGCGGTATCGGGTTTCCTGCCCGAACGATTTTGCGCTTCCTTTTTGTAAACGTCTTCCACCAATGTTTTATGAAAAACATCGTAATTCGCGCCCTTGCCAAAAGAAGGATCTTTATCCATCATTTCCAAGATGGTGACCGCTTTTTGCAAATGTTCAAAACTGGAATTGGCGGTGAAAAGCGTATCAAATTTAGCTAATTGCTCATATGTTTTTAAATAGGGTGCTGTATTTTTCGGGTTTTTGAACGAAAAAATAACATCTTTATAGGCTTTGCGCACATCCACTTTGCCGTCATAAACTTCCAAATTCAAGGGTTGAGCAACCAGTTTCAACGCGAAAATAAAAAAAATTGTAAAAATGAGGGTATATTTCCACTTCATAGTTCAAATATTGGTTTTAATTTTTTTTAAATTTAATGATTTGGATTTGTTGGATTCATTGTATAATAATCCAATGAATCCAACAAATCCAAGTTTAATTTTTACCTTTGTAAATCTGATATGCCAAATCTTTCAGCGCGGGAATCAGCGGATAAAAAAACAGCGTTTCTTCTAATCGAACACTTTGTTTTGTCAATTCTCCGCGTTTTGATTCCAAACCGCGCTCTAAATTCAGCTTCAAATCTGATTTTAACATATCTCTATAGGTCTCAAAATGAGCATCTTCAATACCTAAATTCGCACTAAAATCAAATCTATCTGCAATTTCAAACGCAATATCAATAAATTTTTCAACTTCCACTACTACAGACGCTAAATCTTGTGGTTTCAAACGATCATATTTAACATTATCTTCTTCGACCATTTGCGCATCCGTCCCGCCAAGCAACGTTGCTTTAATGTCATCTGGGTCAAAATCCACTAAATCCGTTGGCGTTAAAAGTCCGCCTTTACAGGTCACTTCCTTCGGTTGCAGCGTTTCGCGCACGATTTCAAAGCGTTGAACCCCATATTTTTTGCCAAAAACAGCTTCAATAATCGGTTTTGTCAATTTTTCCAACGTTTTAGGATTGTCCGTTATCAAATTTAACACCCGTGAACCATTCCCACTAAACGTCAAATAACGCGGCATGCCCACTTCCTTCGCCTTCATCCATTGTGCGATATGATAGACAATCGCCATGTAAAAAAACACAAACACAAACCGCATGTCTTTATTTTCATCTCCGCGCAAAATATTGGTAAACGAAATCGGCAATTGACGATTTTTTATTTCTTGATTATTTTCCAATGAAAAGAAAAAGGTAACAATGTCTTCCGAACGATTCGTCAATCGAATCCCATCTAACACTCGTACTAATTCTACTAATTGATTGTTTTCCAATAATTTACGAATGATACTTTCGTAACGACCTACAAAACCATTTGCGTTTGCAGAGCCAATTTTACGATACGCATCTCCGAAAATCGCATTTGCTGCAAATCGAAACGATGTCAACGCAATCGGCTGATTGGATTTAAAAATCACTGCATCGGTCGTACCGCCGCCAATATCAATGGAAACGGCAGGTTGTTCCGATGCAAAAACATCATTATTTTCCTTGTAAAAATAAAACGGCGCGAGACTTTCCGATATTTCAATCGGCTCACTTGCTTTTGGAAAATATTTTTTCCATATCTCTTTCCACATGACTTTCAATCGATTACGCCTATCTGTGGTCATACTCGAAGGATAAAACCATATCAATTCGGTGTCTGCCAACTTGCCGCCATCCAATAACACTTTGGAACGCATCATAAACGCTAATTTCTCAAAAAAAGCGCGTACTTTTTGAATGCTTTCTTGTGAATTATTATTAGACCACTTCAAATTCGTGGAAGTCCGCGTATGTTGCGGAATATTTTCTTTTTCGTAAATAAATGGTATATTAAAATCAGCTAATGTATAATCCGTTCCACCTGTTGCCCAATCCGTCGCATGCGCAATAATCGTGCGCTGCGGAAAGCCAAAATGTTCAGCAACCCCCATTTTTTCAGGAAAAAGTTGTCTCGGCACAATCCGCAAGGCTTCCGCGCCTTCGTAAATGTCTTTTTCAGGGTCATGTAATGTGCCTACTTGCAAATCTTTCGCGGTGATGTCAAATGGAGTAGGTAATAAATCGCCTTTTTTATACTCAATATGCGTATTTGTTGTGCCAAAATCGACAGCGAATTTAAATTTTTCAGCACCGTCACTTTCCGTAATAAAATTTGGAATCAAAACGCCTTGCGCCATGCCTTCCGATATTTGAATATAATCAAAATTTTCTTCTACGACTTTAATTTCAATCCCTTCATTTTGGCGCAACTTTTTTCGGCTCCGCTCTTTAACGGCTTTGGTTTTAACCTCTGTATTTTGCGCATTTTTATAAAACAATAAGTTGTATTTGCGCAAATGCGTTGCATCACTGATGTCCCTATCCACCGTCAAAACGCGATAATCGGGTTTGACAAGCGGATTTTGCAAAAATGGATAAATCGTAACGCCCAATTGACATTCAATCATCGCCCCTTCATTGCGACTCGCATCGGGAGTGCGCAGTGTTTTTTGATACGTCCGCGTATATTCCACAAACGAATCGCCTTGAATCGGAATCCGAAGCGTGACCCAAACCCGTTCTGCATCGCGCACGTTCATTTCCAAAACCCGTTTATGGGTGTTTGGAATAACGCTTTTTAAAAAATCAGTGTCAAAATAATCAAAAAAGGTCTTTGAAATGGGCAAAAGATAGCCTTTTCCATCAGGATTTGCATCCGAGACATTGCCATCAAAATATTTTGCCTTGTGAATCGGATAAACTAATCGTATCAAATACGGCTCTAAAAAATCACTTATCAATAAAAATGGATATTTAATCCCCGTCAAACCAGGTAGTTCTCGATTGGCAAGATTGTGTTCGGACACAAAATGAGGGATTTGCGTAGCGCGTTGATACGGATTTTTATGGTAAATCATCGGGCGATGCGCTCGTTGAGACATGCCATCATGATTTTGTTGCAACACTAATGGTTTTTTATCGCCCACAAATTTGTTGGAATCAATCGCAAAATCGCTTTGCACAGGCACATTATCCGCGTGTGTTTTTTGTTTTTTCAACGGAATGTACAAACGCCCATCTGCTGATTTCAAAATATACACATTATCATGAATCGCACCTGCATTCAACGAGTCATACGTTTTGGCGTAATCTTCTGTGGTTAAAAGATTGATTTTGTGGTATAAATCAGCCTGATTATGACTCAAAAAGTTTAAACATTTATCCAAATAGGCATTCCATTCAGGAAATTTTTGCGCAAAAACGGTTCCAAATGCTTTACGCATGGAATACATAAACAATTGAAAATCATCACTTCGCTCGTATAAATGCTTATAACTTTTGTCAAAAAGACGGTCATTATTGCTCATCGTAATATCGATAAAACTCAAATCATTCGCAGAGGTAAAAAATAGGGTCGAAGGAGAAGTGCCGCCGATAATCCGATGATTATATTCTAAAATAAACATTTTATCAAAATCTCGAAAATTGTAAGCTGCTGCGTCTTGTTCCAAATATAATTTCAAAACTTCGCCCAAACGCCTATGTTTTATATTTTTGGATTGCAACAAATGGTTTAAATCCCGATTTTTATCCCAAGTAATGACTTTGATTTTGTCTTTAAAACGGTCATAATGGAAAAAAATCTCCCCCAAATCCAAACAATCTGACACCAATTTGAAATCAATCAACGTTCCACTTTCCAATTTTTCGCCTTTGGTCATATTATGAAAAGCTGCCCGCACCAAATCAATGTGGGCAAAGGGACTTGGAATCGAAGTCGGTGCGATATGCGTTTGTCCTGCGGTCGGGTCTGCAATCGCGTCAATCTGTGTGCGTCCATAGGCGGCGGAATTATACCAATGTCCGCCTTCAACGGTTTTATTGTGAAGTGCTAATACTTTGCTCATAATCAATGTGTTATAAATTCAAAATTAAACAGCTATATAATAATTTCAAAAATACACTTTTTAAAATATTTTATTTAAAATATTTTTTCGCTATCTGCGCGCTACGATTTTTAATTTTGCGCTAAATATACGAAAGAACTTGCAATTTCCCACCAATTAGCATCATTTCACTGATTATTTGTGCCATTTTTACCCATTTTGACTATCTTGACTTTGTTAAGTTTTTAGGTGATTTTTCTTGGTGGAAAAGTGCATCAATGGGGAGAATACGGAACTTATTGAATCTAAAATAGCTGCTAAAAAATTGATTTGCAAGGTAGTATAACGTTTGGAGGGTTTAAAACCCTCCAAACGTTGTTCGTTATTTAAATTTAACTACTTATATTATTTAAAATCATCATAATTTTCATTCAATAACAATTGCGTTCCATCGTACAAAATCGTCATTAATTTGCGAATCGCATCTGGAAAAATTTTGCCTTTTTCGGCTCGATTCAACGCATCATTGAAGGTATCCGCACTAATTTCTTTGGAATTAGACCAAAACCCAAATCCTTTTTTCGTTTTTATACCTGCAATCAATTCCGCATATTGCAACGTATTCAAATCAAAGGGCGCGAAACTCCGCCGATTCGTACTCATCTCTCGCAGCCATTCTTCAAACAATTTATTGAAATCAACCACGTTATTTCGATACAAATTATTACTCGTAAACGAACTATCAATTTTCGGCGCGTCCCGCATCGCAAACGGTTGACGCGTTGCAATCGCTTTGACTAATTCGCGTTTCAAATATTGCATTGCAAAAACATATTGTGATAATTTTTTCTTTATAATTTGTTGTGTAACATCATTAAGCATTAAAAAATTTAGATTTTGACTATCTTCTCGAATCCCAAATTCTCGATAAATAGGTTTGACCGCCCGCCCATTTTTCACTTCCAATTCGCCATCTGAAAAACTTGCAAAATCAATAATCGACAAAGCCGCCGCCAATTCGATGAAATGTGCATCATTTTGTTGCCCATTTTGACCAGGATCATTGTTATAATCCCGCGTCACTTCATCGCCGATATAGTAGAGGGCATTCACGGATTGATTGCCCGACACATTTTTTTCATAATAATTCAAAGCCGCTTTGGTCTTTGTGATAAAAGTCGCCTTATCAATTTGACCCGAACCAGGCGAAACACCAAAATAAGGCTGCACCGTCACTGCGCCAATTTTAGCATTATTCAAAAACGCATGATTTTGAGTCGGTGGTTGCGCATTGCGAATATTTTTCAAAATCAATGGAAAACCCGCAGCACCTGTTCCCCCAAAAATAGAACTGACAATGAAAATCCTATCATTTTGTTCAAAATTGGATGCAAAAGCCGCAAATTCATCGGATTCTTTAAACTGATTCAAAACCACACTCCCAATATTCGGATTGCCAACAAAGCCAATCTCCATTTCCGTTTCCAAATTTTTATCGGAAAAGAGCAATCCAGCCAATGCTTTATTGGCATCGTCTAAGGTAGCGTACTCAATATATTGTTTAAATCGTTCATTTTGAACACCTTGCATATTAAAAGCAAAGGTTCTTTGTAGATTACTATCTTTATTAAGTTCCTCTAAGGTTTTAATTTTTGTTTTAAAAAAACCATCTTGTGGATTTTGAAGCGCGCCATGAATTGCTTGATAATTGTCCAATAATTGAATGGTTCGATTCAAATCTTTGTTATTTTGATGAGGATCCACCATTATCGGAATGATTTCAGTCGCATGACCCGCTTTCACCCCTGCGGCTAACAACATCGTCAACGATTTGATGACCCGCGCACCTGTGCCACCTATGCCGAATACAAATAATTTCATTTTTTTGATATGTTTCAGTCGTTGAATTTGTAATTTTGTTTTTACAAATTAAAATTGCGTCAATTTTGGAAATTGACGCAATTTAATTTGTAAAAATACAACAAAAAAGGGTTTACACAACTTTTATTTTTCTCTGAAAAACAAACTTATTGGCACGCCCGAAAAATCAAATTTCTTACGCAACTCATTTTCCAAATATCGCTTGTAATTTTCGCCCAAATGTTTGGGATGATTGCAGAAAAAGATGAAACTCGGATAATGTAAATTGCTCAATTGCGTCGCATATTTGACTTTCAATAAATTGCCCCGATACGCAGGCGCAGGATATTTGGCAACCGCTTCTTC
>JBDLWG010000307.1:0-6119 GCA_039804385.1 Bacteroidota bacterium | reverse complement strand
CAAATCATTGACCGTCTTTATGCGCCTTTTGCCTCGCAAAATAAAGTTTTTTTATCTATTGTAACCGTTGCCGAACTGTACGCGATTGCGATGCGGCATCAATGGGGTGTACCAATCGTTGGAATACGATTACCGCGATTCTGCGCAAAGTGGTGGTAATACCCATTGATTCTCAAGATTTAATTGACCGATATGCTGAGATTGATACGTTTAGTCAAGGCAAGTTGGTCGGGCGACCGTTAGCCATGACTTCTCGAAACATGGGTAAAAATGATCTTTGGATTGCTGCCAGTGCTTCGGTATTGGGTTTGCCGCTGATTACAAATGATGCCGATTTTTCACATCTTGACCCAGCGTTTTTAACGGTTCATAAGGTGAATTTAATCGCGCCATAATCCATCCTTTTTTGATAAAAATAGTGCATTTTGCGGTCATATATACGCGGGAAGAGTTGTCTCAGGTGTGTGCCTGACTCCTTGAAAGGGGGAAACCGAACTCAACCGCTTGGGATTCGATTTCGTTGGAAAGGATGGCATCAAACACCAATCGGCTGGAATGCTGCCAACTGATTTCGGTTCGATTAAACGGGCGATCGGTCAAAGAACGTTGGACGCTCCAAGAGTCTTTTAGGACTCGTACCCCATTTTAGGGGGTTCCAATGAGCCCAAAAGACTTATGGGTAATGGACCGCGTTTCAAACTTGACGCACGTTATTCCGCCAATCTGCAATGAATTTTAATCCTAAATATTCAAAAAGGAGTCGTGGAAGCATTCGTACTTACTCGTTTTACAAGAAAAGAAAAGATTAAAAAAAGGATTAAAGACCATATCAAATTAGCAAAACCAAAACCTATAAATTGTTGATTACCAACTGATTCTGCAATTTTGACATTGACAATATTGCCATTATCTTTATCCAAATAAGGCAAGTAAAAGCCCATGAAAAAGTTAAATCCAAGGCAAAATAGAAACATACCTGTCCACCAACTGCCTTTGCTATATCGCGCCGTATTGAGATAGGTATTAAGAAAAAGATAATAAAAAATCACTATCACAACCGTACTTAGGAGCATCAAAATCCCCACCGTATTGTACAAAGCATTGCGGGTTAAATCGCCTTTTTCGTCCATTCCGTAGAGATGATCCGCCAAATCGCTGCCATAAAAGGACTTCATTAATTCATAAAGCGATGCAAAAATATCTTTCATATTTAAATAAAAAGTTTTAAAATTATTTTTTGATATTGATTTTTAAGTTAAAAATAGCCTTTTCTCCTTTGGTTTGAGAGGCATAAGCATCTGAAACGCCCTCCACTAAATATTTTATTCCGAATGTTTTATCTAATTCAGCCTCCTTTTGTTGACGGTCATCTTCTGAATTAGAAGCCGTTACCCAAGCAGGCAAAGCCGTTAATAATTCAATAGAAAGGTTTTGTGATTTCAAACTTTTTGTATTTAAAATCAATTTGTGCGAAAAAGTGGATAAGGCAGGGTCATTGCGTTTTTCCTGTTCTGGAATGCGCTGAATCGCAATCGTATAATTATCCGCATTCATACGATAATGGCGCGAGTCGGTTAAAACATCGTCGCTCAAGCCTGTTTTGGACAAATCAATGCCGATTGCATATTGAAATTGACCTATTTTATCGGTTCTATCAGCGATTTTTGCACCAACAATTGCATTTTGGGGACTATTGCGGTCTAAATCAAAAGTGCCAATTTTATCGGTTCTCAAAATTTTAAAAGCAGGTGTTTGAGTACGACTCGAAGGATACATAGCGTAAATTGCCGCAACACCACCGCCTTTAATTTGCTGCATATCAATCGTTTCAAATAGTTTTTTGATATTTAAATCATTGCCAATCAACCAAATGTAATAAGGTCTCTTGGCATTCAAAGCAACAGGATGATTTTCATAATCGTAATAAGTCCCCGAAAAAGAAGATTTCAATTGAATCACAACGGTTGCTAAATTTGGTTGCTGCATCAGCGCGTCTGCGAAAGCGCGTTTGACACCAATCCCTTGTGCAACCAAATAATCTTTGGCATTTTTGCCTTTACCAGGTGAAAAAACACAATCCGAAACCATGATTGAAACTTTATTCGGATTGGTTTGCTGAACCATTTTTTCTAAAATCAACCCAATATCGCTCGAACCGCGTTTCCCACCCCGAACTTTAAAAGACGCAGGATTCAATTTTTCGATAAAATCCCGAATATCTGCTTTGAACGGCAGCATTTCAGAATTAGCATAAAACAAATTTAGCGAATCGGTTAAACCATTGGTTTTCAATAAAATATCTGATAAAAATCCATAAATGGCATTTTTAAATTCTGTATTTCCATTGACATAACCGTCCATACTCATCGAATTTTCGATGTAAGCATCATAAATTGGCTTGCTCATCGAAGTGCTTTTTGACACATTTTGTTGCTGCGACGGCGCATTACTATTTGCATCGCTCACGGTAGCATTTCCACAAGGCGCACAAGCCGTTCCGCGTTTCATTTTGGAACGGATGTAAGCGCAAACAGACTCATCCGTTTTGTATTGCGCCGCGCCGCGCCTGTCTTTTCGCAAAGCCGTTGCAATATTTTCAAATTCGGTGGCATCAATTGCCCCATCTTTACCTGCCATTTTGACCGTATCGCCCCCATCAGAGCCACAACTTGTCAACAAAAGATATAAAAAAGCCGTTTTAAAAGGCAGGTTACTTAAAATTTTTATCATTTTTTTTAAATTTATTCCAATTTTTATTGGGTTAACTCAAATAAAAATTTTAGGAATTTCAATGAAATGTTTGTTCTGTTTTAAATGCTCATGGATTAATTGCCGCACCAGTTCATTATCAGGATGTGGAATAATGGTATAAAATAAATCATCAAATGATTTTAAATCATCCCGTTTTCCAGTCCCGTAACCGCGATATTGACCGTTTTCAATTAAGATTAGATTACAATCGGCTTCCGTTTTTCCTTCGTCCAAAACGAAAAAATCGAAATAATATTCTGATAATAAGTCGCTTTTTAATAGATTAGCGCGTTTGTTGTAATCCTCTGCGGATTCTTCACCCACACACGCACCTTTACAACGCCCTGTGAAATGCCCAAAACAAGCCCCTTTTCGCTCATAGGTGTAAGCAAAATGCTCACATAATTCCAACGCATCCATTTGATTTTTCAGAAACGCCGTTCCCTCTTGATGCGAAGCAAAGGTAGCACAAAGCACTTGCAAAGGGTCTGTCACAAGCGATTTTTTTGCCACAAAAAAATGCGTAAACCCTTTTTGATTTTGATATTTGAAAACACCATATGGAAAATGTTCTCTTGGTTTTGTGTTTAAAATCGGGCGGAATCGCTGTATTTCATGCCATTCTATTAAAGTTGCAGTCAATTTTCCGCCTGTAACTTGATAAGTTACATCTTGCACAAGGGCTTGAATTTCTAACCCTTTGGAAGACGCATCTGAAAAATGTTCAAATACACTGCGTTGAATATCAATACTTTGTTTGATAAAAACAATTTTACCTGTGCTATCATGTAGGTAATACACACCACATGCACGCGGTAACTGGCGCAATTTTTCGATAGGAAAATCAGCTATTGGAACGTTACTTGGCTTTACAATTTTTTTGGACTCTTTTTTCGCGCTTGTTTTAAGAGGTGACTTTAAATCAATTTTTTGTTTTAAAACACGTTCAAAAACATCAATCGTAGCGATGACATCAGCCATTGCCCGATGCCGACTTTTCACTTTAATATTAAAATGATGAATCAAGTTTTCCAACGAATGAGACGATAAATGTGGAAACGCTCGCCGACTCAATTTAACCGTACACAACACTTCTTTTTCATACGTATAACCCAATCGTTTAAATTCTTCAACTATAAATCCATAATCAAAAGTAGCATTATGGGCTACAAAAATCGTATTTTCGGTCATTTCGACAATTTTTTTAGCCACTTCCTGAAATTGGGGCGCATTTTCGACCATTTCATTGGTGATTGTCGTGATTTTTGTAATTTGAGCCGAAATTGTACAAGCAGGAAAGATTAAAGTTTCAAACGAATCCACTATCTTCGTCCCGTCATGCAGGACGATGGCGATTTCAATGATGCGGTCACGCACTGCCGAACCTCCCGTCGTTTCAATATCAATAATGGCGTATATGGGCATCCTTTTTTGTTTAAATATTAAACTTTTTATTTTAAAATGAAATTCCTAAAACAGCGAACAAAAATACATTCTTTTTCTAATTTTTGTTATTTTGCAGGGATGATATTCGTTTTTTGCGCGAATTGTCACCCCAAAATGCACACTCATTCGGAGGTCGTTACGGCTAAAAGTGCTGAAAGTATTCTGAAAAATACATCTATTGTCGTTGGTGCAGCACGTTTTTCTGAATATTTACCTTTATTGAAAGGCAAAAAAGTAGCACTTGTTGTCAATCAAACATCCATGATTCAAAACAACTATTTGGTAGATACGTTGTTGAAACAAGGCATCAATGTAGGGGTTATTTTTGCGCCAGAACATGGTTTTCGCGGCAAAGCAGACGCAGGTGAAAAGGTCAATAACACGATTGACGCGCAAACAGGCTTGCCCATTATCTCTATTTATGGCAAAAAAAATAAGCCCGATAGTTCAGATTTAAAAAATATTGATGTATTATTATTTGATATTCAAGATGTAGGAGTTCGATTTTATACTTATATTTCAACTTTGCAATACATCATGGAAGCGGGTGCAGAACAAAAAATTCCTGTCATTGTTTTAGATAGACCGAATCCGAATGGACATTATGTGGATGGCGCGATTTTAGATAAATCCTTAAAATCTTTTGTCGGCATGCAAGCGATTCCCACTGTTTATGGGATGACTATCGGCGAATATGCCAAAATGTTGAATGAAGAAGGTTGGTTAAACCAACAATTGAAATGCAAATTAACCGTAATACCTTGTTTAAATTATAATCATAATATTGTATATGATTTGCCTGTAAAGCCTTCTCCAAATTTGCCCAATTTGCGGTCTATTTATTTGTATCCGTCCATTTGTTATCTGGAAGGAACGGATGTGAGTTTAGGGCGCGGAACCAACAAACCGTTTCAAATGTATGGTGCGCCGAATTTCCCAAAAACAGATTTTGCATTCACACCTGCACCCAATGAAGGTGCAAAAGAGCCACCTCATAAAGGTAAAATTTGTAATGGATACGATTTATCCAATTTAAATTTGGATAAATTGCACGATGAACGGCAAATTAATTTGTCTTATTTGATAAATGCTTATAAAAATTTTCCAGATAAGAAAGCATTTTTCTTAAAAGGCAACTTTTTTGACAAATTGTCAGGTACGACGGAATTGCGCACACAATTGATAGAAGGTAAATCTGCCGATGCAATCCGAGCGACTTGGCAAGATGGTTTAAAGAAATTCAAAATTATTCGCAAAAAATATTTGTTGTACCCTGATTTTGAGTAATATATAGGTTTGAATGATAACAAATTGAAATAAGCAATGACTCCAGAAATTATATTAAAAAAATATTGGAATTATGACACGTTTCGATTAGGACAGCGCGAAATCATACAATCTGTTTTAGATGGTAAAGATACGCTTGCGCTGCTGCCTACGGGTGGTGGGAAAAGTATCTGTTTTCAAATTCCTGCTTTGTGTCAAGAAGGGATTTGCTTGGTCATTTCGCCCTTGATTGCGTTGATGCGCGACCAAGTAAACAATTTGTTGCAAAAAGATATTCCTGCGGCGGCGATTTATTCGGGCATGTCGTATAGAACGATTGACAAAATCTTAGATAATGCGGTGTTTGGCAAATATAAATTTTTGTATATGTCACCCGAAAGATTAACAACTGAAATTGCCCAAGTTCGCATTAAACGCATGAATATCAATCTATTAGCGATTGATGAAGCGCATTGTGTATCGCAATGGGGTTATGATTTTAGACCCTCTTATTTAGAAATTGCTAATATTCGAGCTGCGTTTAAAAACATTCCAATATTAGCCTTGACTGCGACTGCGACGATAGATGTGATTGAAGATATACAAAAAAAATTAGAGTTTCGCAGAAATTCAGCTGTGTTTAGACAAGATTTTAG
>JBDLWG010000306.1:0-5480 GCA_039804385.1 Bacteroidota bacterium | reverse complement strand
GAAATCGCGCCAACACTCAAATCCGAAAACGTTAATAAGCGTTTGGATTCTAAAATAATTCTATTTTGTATAATGTTAATAACACTTTGATTTGCAATACTTTGTGTAATTCGATTGAGTTGGCGCGGCGTGATGTAAAGCGATTTGGCATAATCGCTCACCATCCATTTTTCAGCAAAATGCTTTTCCAAAAGTTGAATAAACGTTTTAAAAAGCACTAAATAATGGGTTTGTGGCAAATTCATTTGTTGTTCAAAAAGCCTTTGAATCTCTGAAAGCATTAAAAAAAGAAGCGATTGTAAGGCTTTTGTATTTGAATGAGCGCGGTGAAATTCTTTGTAAAGCAAGTCGAAATAGTCAAAAATAAGCGCGTCTTCTTGTTTAGAAAAATCCAAATACGGGTTTTGATAGACATTATCTAAATAGACCAATTTGAATAAAAACGATGGATCATGCCCATTTTCAATAAAAAATTGTTCTGTAAACAGGAGTCGATAGCCCCTTATTGAAGGGGTATCGCTTTTATGCCAAAAATGCAATTGTCCTGGCGATATAAAAAAAAGGGTATCTTTTTTAAGCGTATAAGTTTGATAATCAACAACTTGTATGGTTTCCCCTGCGAGTACTAAAACCAACTCATAAAAAAGGTGTTTGTGTGGACACACAATATGAGGAGGACGCGGCGGCATTTTATCCAAGCGATTGATGTGAAAATGAATCGTAGGATGGACTCCCCTTACAAAATCAGCAATAGCATACGAATTAAACATATTTTATTTAGGTTAAATGGGTTCATTTTAATCATAATGTGCATCTTTTTACAACACGGTTAGAATGGTCATTGGGTTGTTCAATGGTTTTATAATATTGTCGTAAAAGTACCCATACATCCTCTTTTTTGTCCATTTCCTTCAAACGCTGCCTATCCAATCGCTGTAATTTTGCCTTATTAATCCATTTATTTAAATTTTAAAATGATAAAAATATCGTTTTTGTTTTTTGCAACCCTGTTGAGTGCTTTTTTAGGGTGGTGGAAACGTCCTGTAACACAACCCAAAACGGTTGCGCCGCGCACTACTCAAAAATTACTTAGCCCATCCACGACGCAAGAAATAGTGAATTTGGCTAATGCGTTCAAACAAACGCTCACCGCTACCCAATTGACTACTGCCCAATTAACCTACAATTTGGCAAATGCTCAAAAATGGTCTAATTTGCCCGTCACCTTTACGCCGCGCATCGGGATTCGGTTCGGAGATTTGACTGCCATCCAATTAACGGCGGCAAAAGCATTGATTCGGGCGGCTTCAGGCAGTGGCGCGAATGAAGGGTATGCAGAAATGGAGCAACTTTGGGCGGCAGATGAATATTTGGGCGCGAATGGCGGCGGCACCGCGTACAGTGCAGGTCAATATTACCTTGCTTTTTTGGGGACACCTGCGATGACGGGTACTTGGGAGTTACAAACGGGTGGACATCATTTGGCGTTTGCCAATACGTATCGGGATGGTATTTTGATAGGCGCGACTCCTTCTTTTAGAGCTGTCGAGCCGTTTGCGCCGTTTGCGAGTGGCGCGAACACGTATGAACCGATTCGGCAGGAACGGGACGCGCTTGCTGCGATGTTGACGGGGCTTTCTGCTACCCAATTGGCAACGGCACAATTGCCGACGGTTTTCACCGATATTTTATTGGGGCCCGGCAGAGATTGGCAATTTCCGACGACAAGAGTTGGTTTACAAGTCAGCACTTTGAATGCGACCCAAAAAACATTGGTGTTGAATGCTATCAGAACCTATGTTTCCGATATTGACGATGTGGAAGCGGAGACAATCATGACCCGATACACCAATCAACTTGACCAGACGTATATTGCTTTTTCGGGAACGGCTGCAATTACGAGTAAAAATGATTATGTGCGCATTGATGGACCTGGCGTTTGGATTGAATACTCTTTGCAAGGCGGTATTGTGATTCGGACGGCGAATCACCCACATTCGATTTGGAGAGACCGCACAGGTGACTATGGTGGTACAGGAAATCCTACAAGTAGTATTAAAAATTTGGCTGAAACAATTTTTTCCGTAGATAATTACCCAAACCCCGTTTTAAACCAAACAACATTGCGTTTTAATTTACGTCAAGACGCAACGGTTAAAATTACGATGACCGATTTAGCAGGGCGCGAAGTGATAACACCCATGCAACGCAAATTTATGGCGGGTAATAATGTCCTTGCGTTGGATTTAAATGATTTGTCGGCGGGGACGTACCTCTATACGTTGGAAATTGAAGGCGCGAACCAAGTTTCTAAAAAATTATTTAAACAATAAAAATAGTGTTTAATGATTAAAATTAAAAATTTTATTTTGATTATTTTAATACTTCAACACAAAATAAATATCGCAGGCTTCAAACCCCTGCGGTATTTTATTTTTTTAGGCATCCTGTGTGGCACAATGAGTTTGAAAGCGCATCCGATGCCGAATACTTTATTACAATTATCCATTCGTTCCGACTATTTGGGGATGAAAATCGCTACACCCATTCCCGATTTTGAACTTGCTTTTGGACAACATTTGGAAGATTTTAAGGATTCAAATGCTTTAAATGCGGCATTGGCAACTTACTTTGAACAACATATTCGGATTACAGACCCACAAAAGCATTCATGGAAACCTAAATGGGGCGGCTATCAAGTGCAAGAAACCACCGATGCAATGGTTGGAAAATACAAAGAAGTCCTTTTTGAATTGCAATTCAAACCTAATGTACCTACTAATATGCGTCAATTCACCTTGTTTTATGATGCTATATTACATAAAATTCAAACGCATAAAGCATTGATAAACATTGTTCAAGACTGGGATAATGGGATTCAAGACCAAACACAATTATTAGGCGTAATCGAATGGGATATTTCGACCAATCAAATTTTGCCCATGCATGTTTCGTTAGAAAACGGCAGCTATTGGAAAGGTTTTAAACGCATCTTCCAATTAGGCATGTCTCATATTTCGGAAGGCACAGACCATTTATTATTTGTATTAGTCTTGTTATTACCTGCGCCCCTTTTGGTTTCGGGTCGAAAATGGTCGATTTTTGGCGGAATTCGGTACACTTTGATGCGTTTATTTAAAATTATCACCGCTTTTACACTGGGTCACTCGTTGACTTTACTATTAGGAACGCTTGGTTGGGTTCGATTGCCTGCACAACCTGTCGAAATTTTAATCGCATTTTCAATCCTTGTTTCGGCAATACATGCAATAAAACCTTTATTTTACGGCAAAGAAATTTGGATAGCAAGCGGGTTTGGTTTGGTACACGGTTTAGCCTTTGCGAACCTTGTCGGAAAATTTGAATTAGAACCTGCCCGACTTATGCTCAGTATTGTAGGCTTTAATTTGGGGATTGAATGGATGCAATGTTTAGTGGTGTTGCTTTTTATGCCATCGTTATTGTTATGGAGTCATTTTTCAAGTTATTCATGGATTCGCTTGGGTGGAGCGATCTTTACAGGCATTGCGGCGATAGCATGGATATCGGAACGTCTTTTTGAAAAAAGCAATGTAATTACGATTTTAGTTGAAAAAATAGCCCATTACGCACTACCTGTGGCAGGATTACTCTTTTTAGGCGCGATTTTATTGCAAATACGCAACTTCATTAAATCATGAACCCAAGTCTGAATTAGGATTTTTAGGATTCAGTTAGGATTGATTTTTATCCTAACTGAATCCTAAAAATCCTAATTCAGACCTTTAACAACTTAATGTTGTTTTTCGACCTGCATAAAGCTCAACTCGACTTCCGTGCCGCGTCCAAAGATTTTGACAACGACCTTTAATTTTTTCTTATCGGTGTTGATTTCAGTGATTTCACCAATAAATTCAGCAAAAGCACCTTCCATCACTTTCACACTCTCTCCGACTAAGAACGGCTCCAACATCGTTTCACCCGATTGAGACGACTCATCCACAACGCCTAATAATCGTTTTGCTTCGGAAGTTTGCATGGGAATCGGTTCATTTTTGCCCAGAAAATGAATCACATTTGGAATATTCGCAATCGCTTGAACAATATCACCTTTCAATTTGGCAGGCAAGGCTTCTACCAAAATGTATCCAGGCAAAATATTTCGTTCTTGAATAACTTTTTTGCCGTTGCGAATTTTATAGACTTTTTCGGAAGGAACCACTACTTGAGTCACATAATCTTCCCACTTTTCGCGCTTAATTTCATGGTCAATCCGTTCCTTAATGACCCGTTCCTTGCCACTGATAACGCGCAGGGAATACCATTTTAAGGCATCTTTTTTTTCATCCGACATAATAGCAGGCTTATTTTTAGAAGCACTTCAATACAAAAAATAGATAGTATGTTGATAATCAATTACTTATTATTTGTATTGAAGCGACTCATTATTTGTAAATTAAATGCAAGATTTGGTTAGATGCCAAATCCATGATGAAGATAACAGCAGCGAGAATCGCTGTACCCACTAAAACAACCGTCGTTGTTTCTTGCAAATTCTGCCAAGTAGGCCAAGTCATTTTTTGGGTTAATTCATCAAAACTTTCGCGTACATAAGCGGTTAAGTTTCCCATTTTCAAACTTTTGTTTTTATTGAATAAAAAAATCCTTTTCAAAACAAAGAGCAAAGGCAACGACAAACCGTGCTTTTGCTCTTTGAAAAATGATGCGCTAATTGCGCCTTGCACGGAAAGCAGGGATCGAACCCGCAACCTACGGTTTTGGAGACCGCCACTCTACCAGTTGAGCTATTTCCGTGTATCTCGGTACAAATGTACAAACTAATATTCAGATTGTCAAATAAAATTTAAAAAATCGTTTCGGAAATCGAAAAAAGACTCCGAAACGATTCTTTATTATATCTACTTGATGATTTCCGTCACCTGACCCGCGCCAACAGTACGACCGCCTTCCCGAATCGCGAAACGCAAACCTTTTTCCATTGCAATCGTGTTGATTAATGTTACTTCCAAAGAAACATTATCACCCGGCATCACCATTTCAACGCCTTCCGCTAATTTACAATCGCCCGTTACATCCGTTGTGCGGAAGTAGAACTGAGGTCTGTAACCATTGAAAAACGGCGTGTGACGACCACCTTCATCTTTGCTCAAAACATATACTTCACATTTGAAATGTCTGTGAGGAAGCACTGATTTTGGTGCGCAAATAACCATACCGCGACGGATTTGGTCTTTTTCAATACCACGCAACAATAAACCTGCATTATCACCCGCTTGACCTCTATCCAAAATCTTACGGAACATTTCCACACCTGTTACGGTAGAAACGATTGGTTTCTCCCCTTCTTTCATCATACCGATGATTTCAACTGGATTACCCGTGTTGATAACACCGCGCTCAATACGACCTGTTGCAACCGTACCACGACCTGTAATCGTGAAAACGTCTTCAATCGGCATCAAGAAAGGACGGTCTGTCAT
>JBDLWG010000305.1:0-5080 GCA_039804385.1 Bacteroidota bacterium | reverse complement strand
TATATTCATTATTTCATTCAGATGGTGTTTTATTGAATATTGAAATTGAATTGTATCTTTGGTCGATAGAAAAAGATATTCGCTTTGAAGAAACGGTAGCCCTTTTTAAAAAGTTAATTCCAACGATTGATGATATTGTTGTGGAACGAAAAGACAGAAAGATTTACTATATTGAAAAATTAAGTGCTAATCGTTTGACTAACAAGCAGTTAGGCTCAGGTTATAAATCATTAATTGCGATGGTGGGCGATATGATGATTCGATTATTCAAAACGCAACCTGAGATTACGAAACCGAGTGATTTAGCTGGAATTGTCTTAATTGACGAATTAGATTTGCATTGGCATCCAAAATGGCAACGCCGTTTGCCGACTTTGCTTTCGGAAATTTTTCCAAAAGTACAATTTATTGCCTCTACACATAGTGAAATGCCGTTATTAGGCGCACCTGAAAATTCCATTTTTTTGAAGGTGACGCGTACCTTAGAAGAAGGCGTAAAAGTGCATAAAATAGATATTGATTTGAGTAATTTATTGCCGCATCATTTGTTGACATCTGCCCTTTTTGATATGGATTTTAATGATATTACATCTGTTACGAATCGAAGTAAAAATAAAAATAATTTGAGAACCGAAGATAGTATGCAGGAAATAGAAGAACGAGATACGATTAAAGCTCATTTAAGAAATTATGCGGCGAATAATGCTAAATTTTCGGATGATTTATTTGATTAAACATGATTCAGATTCAAAAAGATTTTAATAAAATCCCAGAAGGATTGCAATCGAAGGCTTGTATTAAAAAAATAAAACAGGCATTAACCGATAAAAATAAACATGATTTTGATGCTTATCATTATCGAGATAGTTGTATAAAAGATTTGCAACATTTGTATCATCAAAAATGTGCTTATTGCGAAACCAATCCATTGCCTGGTTCTAGCTTGCAGGTCGAACATTTTAGACCTAAAAAAAGTGTAAAAGATGCGGATAATCATCATGGATACTATTGGTTGGCGTATGAATGGAGCAATTTATTGTTAGGATGTTCTAAATGTAATAGTTACAAATCCGACCATTTTCCGATTGCCGAAGACGGCGTTCGGGTGCATGAGCCTATCAAAAAAACGGATGGAAGCTTGGATTTAGATCATTTGCATCCCATAGCACCCTATTTTGTGAATGAAAAAGCATTGTTATTGAATCCAGAAGTAGATGCCGTTGAAGAACACTATATTATTAATTCAAGGGGCGAGTGGATTCCTAAACAAGGTAGTAAAAAAGCAGCTAAAACACTTGATATTTGTCAATTAAATCGGATAGAATTAAAATTTGCTCGAAAAAGATGTATTGATGATTTCGTTTTTAGAATAGAAGACCATTTAAAAGATTTATCAGATAAATTATTAGATGAGCCTCATTTTCAATTGAGTATGAATAAGGAATTTAAAAATTTATTAAAAAAACTAAACCCTAAAATCCCTTATTCTCGAACCTATTGGTTTATGTTCAACAAATTTGAGAAAGTAGTGTTGCCTCATATTGACACAGCCGCAGACAAGAAGCAAGTGATGAAAGCATTTAAGATTTTTCAAGCAAGTATTGATATGTTTTAATAAATAATAATTTTTTTATATCTAAATCAATGGACAGCAGCGAATTACTCAAAAAAGTACGTAAAATTGAGATAAAAACCAAGGGGCTTTCTGCCAATGTTTTTGCGGGCGAATACCATTCAGCGTTCAAAGGACGCGGCATGTCGTTCAGCGAAGTGCGGGCGTATCAATACGGCGATGATGTGCGCAATATTGATTGGAATGTGACGGCGCGGTCGCAAACGCCGTTCATCAAAGTCTTTGAGGAGGAGCGCGAATTGACCGTCATGTTGTTGATTGATATGAGTCGGTCGGCTTTTTTTGGAACGCGGACGCAGTTTAAAAGCGAGATGATTACCGAATTATGTGCCGTTTTAGCGTTTTCCGCCATCGGCAATAATGATAAAGTCGGGGTCATTTTCTTCTCGGATATGATTGAAAAATTCATCCCACCCCAAAAAGGACGCACACATATCTTGCGGATTATCAGAGAGTTATTGAGTTTCGAGCCGAAAGGAACGGGGACAGACCTTGCCAAAGGATTGCAATATTTAAATAATGTGATTAAAAAACGAAGTACTTGTTTTCTCCTCTCCGATTTCATGGCACGCGGGTATGAAGACGCGTTGCGCATTTCCTCGAAACGACATGATATTATCGGGATTCATGTGTTTGACCCTGCGGAAGCGGTGTTGCCGCCAGTCGGTTTGATGCGGGCGGTGGATGCCGAAACGGGTCGCCGCTTGTGGATTGATACAGATGACCCTGTTACGCAGCGCAAATTTGCGGATTGGTATCAAGATAATTTCAAATATTTTAAAACAACTTTTTTGAAAACAGGTGCAGATACCATGAGTTTGCATACGGATAAATCGTATATTGACGCGCTTTTGCACTTTTTTGAACAACGAAGATAAGTTTTTTGAATCAAAAATCGGATTCAAAATAGCATAAGTTATTGGTTATGAACAAATTAATCAAACAGCACCTGTTGTATTTTATTGTAATGGTTGTTTCTTTTGAAACGATGGCTCAAACGCAACCATTAACCACCATTTTAGAAAATGGCGATATGCTCATTGGCGACCAAAATAAAATTACATTTGAATTGGCTGCCCAATCGGGGTTTCAACCCCAAAATGTCGCGCCTGTAGTGCCTGACAGTGTTCAAGGATTTGAATTATTGGACAAAGGCAAATGGACTTTCGTAAAGGACACATGGACGCGAGATGTCATCTTTACGGCTTGGGATTCGGGTGCTTACTACACGCCGACGTTCCAATTCGCTGTCGTGCATAATGGCAAATCGGATACGCTTTCCGCAGACCGTCTGCCCGTCAAAGTGGCGTATCCCAAGCTCAAAGATGAACAAATCGCGCCGATTAAGGATATTTTGCGAACGGATTTTAGTTTTGAAGACGCGATTCCGTACTTGATTGGCTTGGTAACAGTGGTTTTATTGGGTTTAATCGTGTTTTTGTGGCGCGACAAGTGGCGCAAAAAACCGCAACCAATCGTGGTTGCAAGGCAAATCATCGTCACGCCTTATGAACAGGCGCGGAATGAATTAATGTCTCTGCGGGCAAAACAATTGTGGCAACAAGGCGAAATTAAGCCCTATCATACCGAATTGACCCATATTTTGCGGGATTATTTGGAAAAAAGGTATCAAATCCCTGCTTTGGAATCGACTTCTGACGAATTAATCACCGCTTTGCGCCGAACGGATATGCCTGACGCATTACAATTTAAATTAAGACAATTGTTGCAAATGGCGGATTTGGTCAAATTCGCAAAAGGCACACCCGAACTCGCCGTACACGAAGCCGCCTACGAAACGGCGATGGAATTAATTATGGAAACGGAGCCACCCAAAGTAGAAACGCAATTAGGTTTAAATTAAAATAAAAAAAATATAGAAGTGTTTGCCAATCCAGAATTTTTCGGACTTTTATTGTTGCTGCCTGCGGCGGCTTGGTGGTATCGGCATGCGCATCCACATCATTACGCCACCGTCACTTTTTCCAATTTGGCGGCATTTGGCAGGGAGAGTTCTTGGCGCGGACAGTTGCGCGGGAGTTTGCCGATTTTGCGGGGTTTGGCATTTGCGGCGATAGTCGTTGCGTTAGCGCGTCCGCAATCCTTCCTCAAAAACGAAAATATCCATGCAGAAGGCATTGATATTATGTTAACATTGGATTTGTCGAGTAGCATGTTGGCAGAAGATTTCGCGCCGAATCGCTTGGAAGCCGCTAAAAAAGTAGCGAGCGATTTTGTTGCCAAACGCCCGTATGACCGTATTGGTTTGGTCGTTTTTGCAGGAGAAGCCTTCACACAATGCCCTTTGACAACCGATCATGCTGTTTTGCGCGAGTTTTTGGCAAAATTGGATTGCGGATTCCTGCAAGATGGCACGGCTATCGGCATGGGACTCGCTACGGCGGTCAATCGGCTGAAAGAAAGTGAGGCAAAAAGCCGCATTGCTATCTTGATGAGTGATGGCGAAAATACCGCAGGTTATTTCAAACCCGATGTTGCCACTGCTTTGGCGAAGGAAAAAAAGGTGAAAGTCTATACAATCGGCATTGGTTCACAAGGGGAAGCCTTGTCGCCTGTCGGACGGCGCAGTGATGGGACGTATATTATGGGGTTAGTGCCTGTGAGTATTGATGAAGCTTTGTTGCAAAATATCGCCACCACAACTGGCGGCAATTATTATCGAGCCAAAAATATGACCGAATTAGCGCGGATTTATACCGAAATCGACCGTTTGGAAAAATCTAAAATAGATGTTTCGACCTTACGGCGGCGGAGTGAAAATTTTCATCCTTGGTTATGGGCGGCATTGACCTTGTTGGTATTGGAACTTTTGCTGCGATATAGCATTTTTAGAACGATTCCATAAGGAAAAAGTGCGGCAAGTTGTAACTTGCCGCACTTTGGATTGGAATGTTGATTTTTAATTGAAAATAGATTGGTGGAAAAAAGTGCGATAAATTCGTTCAAAAATGCTATTTTTGTTTTTTTTAAAACAAAAATATAATGGAATAAATGAATCCTATTCAGAAAAATAAACTTTTTTATGGCGATAATTTAGAAATTTTACGCAAGTATGTCAAAGATGAATCCATTGATTTGTGCTATATTGACCCGCCTTTTAATTCTAAACGAAATTATAATCAAATTTATAACAATGTTGGCAAAGAAGATTTGGCACAAGCGCAAGCCTTTACGGATACTTGGACTTGGGATGATGCAGCGAATGCTGGTTTAAACGAAATTATTAATAATGAAAAAGGCATTTTAACCAAACAAAGTCTTGAAAAGCGCGGAACGGAAAACCAATCTCGGAGGAAATCGCACTTTTTTTGATGATTTGAATCAGGAATGAGAGCCTATTGGGTATTTTTTAGCAAACTGTAATCTTTTATTTTTTGTTTTAACCAAAAGCGTCTATCGCAAAATAGACGCTTTTAGTTAAGCCGT
>JBDLWG010000304.1:0-2890 GCA_039804385.1 Bacteroidota bacterium | reverse complement strand
AATATGATGAATTTGCGGTTCGGATAGCGGAAGTGGCGATGTGGTTGATTGACCATCAAATGAATCTGAAAGTGAGTCATGCGTTTGGACAGTATTTTGCGCGGTTGCCGTTGCGCAAAGCCGCTAAAATCGTGCATACCAATGCGTTACGTATAGACTGGAAAACGATTGTGAATCCGAATGAATTGAGTTTTATTTTGGGAAATCCGCCGTTTGTGGGTTCTAAAATGATGTCGGAAGCACAACGACAAGATTTATTGACTGTTTTCAAAAACGCAGCAGGCGTAGGTGTTCTGGATTATGTCACTGCATGGTATGCAAAAGCAGCTGAGTTTATGCAAAATACATCAATTAAAGCAGCGTTTGTGAGTACTAATTCGATTTCGCAAGGCGAACAAGTGAGTATTTTATGGAATGTATTATTGAATGATTATCAAATGAATATTCATTTTGCACATAAAACTTTTAAATGGAGTAATGAAGCAAAAGGAAATGCAGTAGTTTATTGTGTAATAATTGGTTTTGCACAAAGTGGCTCGTTGGATAAAAAAATATATGAATACGAAACGGTCAAAAGTGAACCTCAAGAAATCAAAGCTAAAAATATCAATCCGTACTTGGTGGATGGTGCAAATGTGTTTATCAGCAAACGTTCTACTCCAATTTGTCTTGTGCCACCCATGAATTTTGGAAATATTGCTTTGGATAGTGGACACTTAATTTTTACCACCACAGAAAAAGAAGGTTTTATTCAAAAAGAACCCAAATCTGAAAAATGGTTTAAACTGCTTTTAGGTGCAAGAGAATTGTTATATGATGAGGCAAGATGGTGTTTATGGCTTAAAGATATTGCTCCACACGAACTCCGAGCCATGCCATTTGTTATGGAACGAGTCAAAAAGGTACGCCAATCAAGGTTGGAAGCCAAAGATAAAGGTACGCAAAAATTAGCAGACCGTTCTCATCAATTTCGAGATTTAAATAATCCTGAAAATTATATAGCAATTCCAATTACCACAGGAGAAAGTCGCAAATATATTCCAATCGTGTATGCTAATAAAGATTTAATACCTGCGGTTACAATTCAAGTCATTCCAAATGGTAATTTGTATCTTTTTGGACAATTGATGTCTCGAATGCACATGACATGGGTAAAATACACTTGTGGTAGGTTAAAAAGCGATTTCAGATATTCCAAAGATATCGTTTACAACAATTATCCATTTCCGCAAAATGTCACCGAAGCCCAAAAACAAAAAGTGACCGATTGCGCCCATAAAGTATTGAAAATCAGAACGTTATATCCTGAAAGCAGTTTAGCCGATTTGTATGATGTGTTGGCGATGCCGCCCGATTTGGTGAAAGCGCATCAAGCATTAGACAAAGCGGTAGATTTATGTTATCGCCCGCAACCGTTTGGCAACGAATTAAGCCGCATCGAATATTTGTTTTGGTTGTATGAACAATTGAATGCACCCATGTTTCAAGTGGAAAAGAAAAAACGGAAGTAATTGATTATCAATAGATTCTGTTTTTACACCGAACTTTTACACCGAATCGTTCGGTGTAAAGTTCGGTGTAAAACGTTATGGCTTTTCTTTGGAAATAATATCTAAATCTGATATAACTTTAAAATGCCGTACATTCAAGGTCGCAATCGGCAATTCATGTTGTAGGGCAGTTGCGGCAATCAACAAATCTGGGAAATCCATTACTTTGCGCGATTTTTTAAGGTTTTGATGTGTCTCAACGGCTTTCTGAATAGCGAGACTATTGAGTGGTAAGACCACAAAATGACTAAAAACTTCATCCCAAAAAATCTTTTGGTCGGTCGTGCTCCCTACATAAATTTCAAATTGAGTAATGACCGAAACATTTAAAATCTCATATTCGGTACACAATTCTGCAAAAAAACTGCGTTCTTTTTTGGTTTTGCGGAAATAGTCAATCAGCACAGACGTGTCTATGAGAATGGCTTTTGTTTTCTCCATTGGTTCATCCATTTTCGGTTTTCAAGAAATAATTGATATTGTTCGGTAGTCATCAAAGGACCCTTCAACAATAAAGCCCGTAATTTGGGTTTATCTAATTGAATTTTTTCAAGGATGTACTTTTGCGAGAGGTCACTTTTCAATTGCAAGATTTGACCTGCGGGTAATTGTCTGACTAATGCAAACAATTCGGCATATTCGATTTGTAATCTGACTTCCATATTCGTTACTTTATCCCAATCAACAATCTTGATTCAAAAAAAGTTTTGCAAAAGATTCGCTTTTATCCTTTTTCTTCAATAGCAGTACCCCGCAACCGTTTGGCAACGAATTCAATCGAATCGAATATCTCTTTTGGCTCTATGAACAATTGAATGCACCGATGTTTCAAGTGGAAAAGAAAAAACGAATCAAATAAAACATTGATAGTCAATGAAATACAATTTCGTTGACTATCATTCTCGCTTAAAATTATTGGTATATTTTGAATCTTTGGCATAAAGATTATTGCATTCTTCACGGGTTTTCACAAACACAATCATGCCTTCACAAACATCTGTGTCAGGCGGAATATCTTGTAAATCGTCAAAGCGGTATAGGTTCTTTTCTTTGGCACTAATTGTTGCATCGCCTTATCCAATCCTACGATAGGTGCAAAGCACCGCAACATTTGTAGCAAAACGGCACACCGAATCCCCCGAAAGGTGCAAAGCACCGCAACATTTGTAGCAAAACGGCACACCCAATCCCACGAAAGGTGCAAAGCACCGCAACATTTGTAGCAAAACGGCACACCGAATCCCCAAAAGGTGCAAAGCACCGCAACATTTGTAGCAAAACGGCACACCGAATCCCCCGAAAGGTGCAAAGCACCGCAACATTTGTAGCAAAACGGCACA
>JBDLWG010000303.1:0-8735 GCA_039804385.1 Bacteroidota bacterium | reverse complement strand
TGGTTCGAGTGGAACGGATCATGGTGACTCCGCGCCGATGTTTTTATTTGGCAAATCGGTTAACCCAACTATTGTAGGTTCTAATGCCGTGATTCCTACCAATCCTTCCGCAAGTGCAACGCCTACAATCCAATACGATTATAGACAAATTTATATGTCTGTTTTACGCAATTGGTTTTGCGTCGGTCAAGTGGCTGCGGAAACGATTTTGCAACACAATCAATCGCCTTTGGCGGGGACGGTGAATGCCGCTTGTACGCCTGCATCGCCTTTGCCTTTGGAATTGGTTCAGTTTACAGTGACGAAGGCGAACCAAGCGGATGCGGATGCGGATTGGACGACGATGAATGAAAGTAATATCCGCGATTTCGATGTGCAACGTTCCTTAGACGGGCATAATTTTGCCAAAATCGCAACAGTGAAAGCGGTTGGACATTCGCATACAGCGCAACGCTATCATTTTTTGGATGAAAAATTGCCCATCACAACCACCCAAACTATTTTTTATTATCGTTTGAAAATCAATGAGTTAGATAACAGTTCGACGCATTCACCCGTTCAATCGGTTGCTTTTGAAGGGCTGCAAACCAGTGGAATTGTTGCTGAAGTATTTCCAAATCCTGTGTTGAATGGTCGGATTCAAGTGGTGATTCAAGGCGATGTACGGTTTGAAAATACGACTGAAATTCTGTTGACCGACTTGTATGGACGCTTGGTTTTGCATGAATTTCAAAATGTGACGGCAGGAACACATTTAGAATTGGATATTTCTCAGGTGACAGCAGGTCATGGCGTGTATTTTTTGACGTTGCGCCATGGGGTGCATAGTACGGTGCAGAAAATTGTGGTGCAATAACCAATTGGGTAGTCGGGAAATTTATTTCCCACGATTCGCGGGAAATAAATTTCCCGACTACTAAATTTGTAGCTTTGCCTTTCAAAAAAAAAGACAATGATATTGATAGGTTCTATTTTATGGGCAATCTACTGTTTATCAATGAGTTGTATTATTTTGTACAGCTTATTGCAATTGAATTTAGGTCGTTTGTATTTCAAAAAAACAGCTACAAAACCGCCGAATCCTTTGACCGATTATCCCTTTGTGACGATTCAATTGCCGATTTACAACGAACAATATGTGGTAAGTCGGCTGATTGACAATATCGTGCAATTGGATTATCCGCGAGACCGTTTTGAAATCCAAGTGTTGGATGATTCGACGGATGAAACATCGGCATTGATTGCGCGAAAAGTACAATATTACCAAACGCAAGCGATTCAAATCATTCATATTCAACGAAAAAATAGAACGGGTTTCAAAGCAGGCGCGTTACGCGACGCATTGCCGCAGGCAAAAGGCGATTTTGTGGCGATTTTCGATGCTGATTTTTTGCCAAGAAGCCCTTTTTTAAAACAAATGTTGCCTTATTTTGAAAATCCGAAAGTGGCAGTTGTACAAGGTCGTTGGGAACATATTAATAATCGTTATTCATTACTCACGTATTTACAAGCACTTCAATTGAATGTGCATTTTACGATGGAGCAATTGGGGCGACAAAACGGTGGTTTTTTATTACAATTCAATGGAACCGCAGGCATTTGGCGGCGGACGGCGATTGAAGATGCAGGCGGTTGGGAAGCCGACACGTTGACCGAAGATTTGGATTTGAGTTATCGGGCGCAATTGCGCGGTTGGCAAATCGAATATGTCGAATCTATGGGCGTTCCATCTGAATTGCCCGTTGAAATGAACGGTTTGAAAGCACAACAATTCCGATGGATGAAAGGCGGCGCGGAAAATGCCCGAAAATTATTGGGCAAAGTGTGGGCAAAACCATTTTCTATATCGCAAAAAATCCATGCAACCCAACATTTATTGGGCAGTAGTATTTTTTTGATGCTCTTTATAGCGGCGTTTGTGAGCCTGCCTTTGTTGTTTTGTCTGCCGAAAATCTCCTTTCAAAGCCCTATTTTATACTTAACTTTTTTGAGTTTTGGTGTGATTGCGCTTTTGATTTTAATCGCTAATTTGAAAGAAAATATTAGAAATCGCTCTTTTGGACAAACTTTATTGGAAATAATCTTTTTATTACCCATTTTTATTCCGATGAGTATGGGATTGAGTTTGCACAATTCAGTAGCGGTTTTGGAAGGTTTTTTAGGAAAAAAATCGGATTTTGTACGCACGCCCAAATACAATATTCAACTATCAAGCGATTCGTTTCATCAAAAAAATTATAATTCAACCTATCCGTCGATTTCGACCGTGTTGGAAGGGATTTTAGCCTTTGCCTTTGGGGCGGCGGCGATTTGGGGTTTCAAGCATGGAGTGATGTTTTTTTTCGTTTTTCATTTAAATTTGGCAATTGGATTGGGTGCAGTGAGCCTTTTGTCGATAACGCACCTCCGACTTTGAATCAGGAATGAAGGAATTATTTTAAATCAAAATATTTAAAAAAAAACGAATACCGACCACAACGTTTGGAGGGTTTCAAAACCTCCAAACGCTGTGGTCGAAAAAAAAATGGGCTAAAATATTGATTTTCAAGAGAGTATAACATTTGGAAGGTTTCAAACCCTCCAAACGTTGTTATCCAAAAAAATACGTGCTAAAATATTGATTTTTAAGAGAGTATAACGTTTGGAAGGTTTGAAACCCTCCAAACGTTGTTATTGATTATTTAACATTATGCTATCATTCAAATAAGTTTACAATAAATCGCCAAAATCCTTAAGCATCCGCGCATTATCTTTGATAACCCACCTTTTGAACGCTGTAAAAATCGTTTCAGGACTTAAAAACCTTCTAATTTCTGTTCTCAAACTTTCTTTTTCAGAGGCGGAACGCCCCGACTTGTAAAATGAAGTTAGCGTTATTAGGAAGTTACACAATTCTTCACATAAAGCGTCTTTAATCATTTCGCTTTCTATTTTTTTGCCAGGTGTATTTCCTTCATAAACGAGGTTTAATAGTTCTACTGTATTGTTAATCAATGGATTATGCGTATCATTTATATTTTTTATAACTACTCCTGACTTAGGAAACGGATCGCCTTTAAAATGAATCCAATCTAAAATACGATGTGATGGATTGGTGCAATCTAAAATAGTATCATATTTCGCGCCTTTGGATAAATTACAATGACCACAAGCCAAAAATAAATTATCCCAATCAAATTCCAAATCCCTATCTACTCCTTTGTGTGGTTTAAAATGTTCGATATTAATACTGGTTGACTTATATTCACATAAATAACATTTGTCATGGAAATCCGTGCGCAAACGGTCATACACATCTTGCTGCCTGTAAGTGCCACTTAAAAGTTGTTTTTGATGGGCTAAACTCGCAGGGGGCGGTTGCGATTTGGTCAAATTTATCATCTTAGTAAATGAGCAAGTTCGATTTGTTGAATTTTGAGTTTTAATTCTGGCGCAAATTGATAAGATAAATCTTTAAAATACTGTTTCAAAGACTTCAATTGCTCGGTTTCCCAAGCTAAAAGATTGGGTTTAGACATCAATTGTTCATATTGCGCGACTAATGTTTTCAGTACATCTGAATATTTATCGGAATTAAAATAACCTTTGATGATGGCTTCCACCGAATAGCCCGTCAAATCGTGAATCGGTTGTTGCTTTTCGAGGTCATAAATGACTGCATTTTTCACAGAAGTCAGCACAAAAGGCGAATGAGTTGTTACAATAAACTGGATTTTTGGAAAAAAAGAGGTTAAAAAAGGCAAAATTTTCTTTTGCAAATCAATATGCAGATGCGTTTCGATTTCGTCAATCATCACAATCCCTTGAATATCATAGCGTTGCACGCGCTGATGATTCATACGCAAGAGCAATTCCGTTAAAATATTCATCACTGCCGAAAAGCCATCGGATAACGTGTTGAGGTCGAATTTTTCCCGATTGGGCAAGACGATATTGAAATTATAATGAGCGCGTTCAAAAACCAATTGTAATTGGGGTTCATCAAAAAGATTTCTCAAACTTTTTATAAATGTATCAAACCATTCATCAATTTTTTGCACAGCAGATACTTCATTATTCTCTTTCGCATCCAATTTATCATACCGCAAATTAACCAAATATTGAAGAAATACCGAATTTAATTTGGTATCCAAACCATACATTTCTTGAAAAGTAAGTTTTCTGGGACCATCAGGTTTGGCAAAGGAAGACACTCGCGCTGTATCAAATAATTTTAAAATAAAATCTTTGCTTTTAAACATATTTGTAAGATGTTGTAAACCATTGATTTCTACACTTAAAGCACTATCTGTTTTAGCTAAAAAAGCCTGTGCATTTACACGAACTTGCTCATAAGTAGCTTTATCTCTTAATAATCGTTGGCGTTCTGCATCAAGCAGATTGGGCTGAGATAATTTTTGTACTATTGGCAAAAGTTGATTGTTATACAGGTTGAGATTTTCTTTTTCTTGTTGGATAATGTAAATGCCATTCGATTGATTTTCAGTCAGTTGCAAATAATTTTTCAATGCCAACAAAACAGAAGTTTTCCCACTGCCATTGCGCCCTGTGAGAATGAGGTGTTGCCGTTCAGTTGAAGATAGCGGAATCTTCAAATCTTTCAAATGGCGCACCAATTTAATATGTAGGTTGGTAATAAAAATATCTTTCATAGCGAAAAGGTTTCATTTTGGAAGCAAAGATAAGGTTTTATCAGAAACAACATCAACTGAATACTTGATTTTCGCTAAAAATTTAGACATAAAAAGGTTTCCGAAACTTACGCCGACTCCTAAATTATTTTTTCACAATTTTGCGCATGATGCGTTCTTTGCCGTCTGTCATTTGCAAGGTATAAATACCTGTTGCCCAATTTTGCACATCTATAACTTGTTGATTATCACCATTTTGACTTTTCCAAGCATCCATTAACATCGTCGCGCCTGTGACGCTCCGTACCATGATTTGATATGTTTTAGCGATGGTTCCTTTCCATTCCACATGCACAAAATCGGGTGCAGGATTCGGAAATAGTTGCAATGATTTCATATTTGCCACTTCTGAAATGGGCGTTACGCCCCCATTCAGATTGTTATTGCCCGTTCCACTCAAACCGCCGCCCAATCGCGCACTCGTATCTTGATAAAATTTCGCCACAGCATTTGCCGCGCCATCGCCGCGTGCGCCTTGCGCCCCATTCGTCGCAACGCCCGAAGCATAAAACACGACTGTCCCTGCACCTGTCGCAGGTGCGCGCCATTTCACATCAAAAATATTGGAATTGCTACCACCTTGATTGTTTTCAGCATACATCCGCCCATTCGCAATCGTCGAAATTTTCACATTGGCAGGTTGCGAAGTCAAAACATTGCCATTGGGAAAACCTTTTATATTAACATTATTACTTTCTTTAATATCAATCATTTGAAAACCATACGCAAAAGGCGTTCCCACCGTCGCACGGATGCTTGCACGAACTCGATAAATTTTGCCCGGAATATATTTTGTCACATCTTCGCCCAAAGAATCGATGAATTTGATGCTCATGGTAGCCGCAAAACTATTCGTATTGTGGCAAGTGCCGCAAGTGACGAATTTGGCTTGTGCATCTATTTCATCGCCTGGTGCGCCCGTATTGCCTTTGCCCGCTTGAGAAGCCATGCCCAGAGAATTGCTCATTAAAGTCGCGCCGAAAGCGACAAAACCGAAAAGGGTGTAAATGGTTCCAAATTTCATGGATAATCGGGATTCGTTTGTTGAAATTTAACATATTGATTTTCAATTAATTATGTTAAATTTCGCTCGTTTTTTGTTAAAAAGGGTTTGATGATAGTGGGGAGCTTTTGGTATTTTTTCTAATCCAAATAGTGTACCAACTTTTTGGTAGGATGGTTTGAAGTAGGATTGAAATCTGTAAAATCCTAATTCAAACAGCGTATCCATTGAATGAAGTTATCGTTTCAAACTGGTCAAATTAATAGAGGGTAAAATTACGGCATTATAACCAGCATTAACGGTTGTCGTACTGACAAAACTCCTCAAATAAGGAAAGGCTATAGCAGGCGCATTGACTTGTACCAGCGCAGACTGTTTAAACTCGTCATCTATTACGGTGTCTGTTTCAAATAAAGCAGCCATTTTGAATTGACCTTTTATTTTTTCATTAAACAATTTAAGGTGAAATTCAACTATAAAATGTTTTTCATCTGCTATCACAACCCCATATGCAATCTCCATCTCCATAGCTTTCGTTGCCGTTTCATCAAGTAATTCTGAGGAACGAAGATAAAATTCAGGAAATTGAAGTTTTATCAACTTAATTGTATGATTAACCGTAAGATTGTTACTCATTTTATCATCTTTTACGCTACACAAGGGTAACGGTCGAGGTTATTAAAAATTTGTTGAATACTTGCGTTATGAACCGTTGAATAAACCATTTGAATGACTATTTTCTCGGTAGGAAAGTGCCATATTGGTTGAACGGCTGTTGAAAATAGAGTATCTGCCCATTCAATTGTATGGGTTTGCAAGTTTTGTTGCTCGAATAGGGCGCAATAAGCTTGGGCAGATATGCCTTCCCATTCAACTTGATTCAATTCATCAAATTGTTGTTGCAATATTTTTTTTGGCGTTTCTCTCAAATATTTTTGAAGTGAGGTTCGCATTTTTTGAATTGCACTCATTTTGTTTCAATTAATTTAAAATTTGTTAAGACTTCAGGGCTAACATTAGTGATACAAACGATATTTCGAGGATCTAAGTGCGTAAATCGGTGCGTACTATCGTCAAAATAATATTTTTCCGCCCATACGGAACGATCTTCTGCCCTGATTGCCTTGAACGGAAAATCCGTATATTTTTTCAAATATTCAATGACAGCTCCAATAGACCAATGATTTTTTTTAGTATCATAAGCTAAAAGCTCATTGACGACTTCTCTAAACGCTTCTTGATGTTGTCGATTGCCCACTAAATCGAATAATATATCTTCGTGACTATGAATGTCTGCTTGAAAAATATAGTATTTATTGCCGTAATGTTTTTCACCCCAATTCCGCGCCATAACCATATTATAATCCCAAAAATAGTAGCCACTACCCAGAAAAGGATTTTTTTGTTTACCTTCTTTGTATTGAGATTTTGCAACAGGCGCACCTTGTTGTTCTATCCAAGTGCCATTACCCGTGTTTTCACAAGTGTGATGCCCAATGATTTTTTGCATGATAGCGCGTGAAAAATTAAAAAGTTTATTTGCAATTCATTGATAATCAATATTTTTTGCAAATTACGATATTCTATTACAACGTATTTTCCTTATCATAACACAAAGATACCTTATTGAGTTCTGGAATTATAATTTTTAGTTATAATTTTATTTTATCAATACAAAAATAATTTTATTTAAAAAAGACCCATTAGGAGATGAGTAACATCTCTTTCTAATGGGTCTTTTTTTAAAAATTATTTTTTTAATAATTTCAATAAATACTCACCATAACCACTTTTCAAGAATTTATGCCCCAATTTTTCCAATTGTGCATCATCGATAAAGCCCATTTCATGCGCCACTTCTTCGATACAGCCAATTTTCAAACCTTGTCTTTCTTCAATGACTTGTATAAATTGACCCGCTTGCAACAACGATTCATGCGTTCCCGTGTCCAACCAAGCAACGCCGCGTCCTAAAACACCTACTTTTAATTTGCCTTGCGCCAAATAATATTTGTTGACATCCGTGATTTCATACTCAC
Organism: Bacteroidota bacterium; assembly: GCA_039804385.1. Taxonomy (GTDB): domain Bacteria; phylum Bacteroidota; class Bacteroidia; order Chitinophagales; family Saprospiraceae; genus JAAFJT01. Next base: position 1,002 of record JBDLWG010000303.1, on the reverse strand, counting down.
CTCTTGCCCCTGGCTTCAAATTTTTCGCCACCTCAATCACCGAATTATCATAAAAATACAATCCCGGAACCGCATAATTGGATTTGGGTTTCAATGGTTTTTCCTCAATCGACAATGCTTTCAGGTTTTTGTCAAATTCGACTACGCCATATCGCTCTGGATCCGCCACTTGATACGCGAAAACAATACCGCCTGTCGGATTTGCGGAACTTTGTAACAATTCTTTCAAGCCATTTCCATAAAAAATATTGTCGCCCAATATCAAAGCGGCTGAATCATTGCCTACAAATTTTTCACCCAAGACAAAGGCTTGTGCCAAACCATTGGGAATGATTTGTTCTTTATACGAAATATTACAACCAAAATCGTGTCCATTACCAAATAATTTTTTGAAATTGGGTAAATCTTGTGGCGTTGAAATGATTAAAATATCGCGGATGCCCGCATGCATGAGGGTACTCAAAGGATAGTAAATCATGGGTTTGTCATAGACAGGCATCATTTGTTTGCTCACGGCAAGGGTCAAAGGGTAGAGGCGCGTGCCGAGACCGCCTGCGAGAATAATTCCTTTCATAGTTAATTCTGAGCTTTCATTTTAAACTTTTTTCTAATAATATTTCAATACGTAATATTAATTCAACGGGTCGAAACGGTTGAAATACAAAATCGTCCGCACCTGCTTCCAAAGCTGCCATGATAGCGGCTCGATTTTCTTGTTCCGCCATGACGATAATCGGAATCGTGCTGCCGATATCTTCGCGCATCAACCCAATAAACGTGCAGATATTCATCTCAGGTTGGCAGACATCCGCCAACACTAAATCGACGGAGCGTTCATGCACGCGCCGCAACGCATCGCCCGGACTCCGCGCCCGCACCATCTGCAAACCATATTGCCGCAAGCGGTATTCCAACACCGTTAGCAAAATAGGGCGTTGTTCGCAAATCAGTACTTTTAACATATCTATTGTTGCAAAAATAAAAAAATCAGCGCGAATGTAC
>JBDLWG010000302.1:0-3897 GCA_039804385.1 Bacteroidota bacterium | reverse complement strand
TGATTCCACCGTCTAATTGAAACACATTGTTAAAACCTTTATGTTTGTAATACGCGCTCGCTTTCTCGCAACGAATGCCGCCCGTACAATACATTACAATATTTTTAGATTCCTGTCCTTCCAACAAGGCTTCTACAATCGGCAAAGATTCCCGAAAGGTCTCTACATCAGGTCGAATCGCGCCTTCAAAAAAGCCGACTTCACTTTCGTAATGATTGCGCATATCGACTAATATCGTTTCGGGGTCATCCGTCAAGGCATTGAAAGCGGCAGCTGAAAGGTGTTCGCCAGATTGCGTTACATCAAACAATTTGTCGTCTAAACCATCTGCTACAATCTTTGATTTGACTTGAATTTTGAGTTTAAAAAACGATTTGCCATTATCCGCTACGGCGATATTTAAACGCAAATTTTGTAAAAAAACAATTGATTCTACTATTTCTTTAAATGTATTCCATTGATTTTCAAGGACAGATACTTGTGCATTAATGCCTTCTGTGGCAACATACACACGTCCTTTCACCCCAATTGCATCTAATTGTAGGTAAAACGTATCTCTAAAATGGGCGGGATTTTCAATATGGGCGTATCGATAAAACGATAAAGTAATTCGTTTTTCAATACTTTCTGACATTTTTTGTTTTAATAATAAGCCATTTTCTTTATTGTGTAATGGCAATTTACGGGTCTTCATATTAAAAATGTAATTACTTTTTTTGAATTAGGAAGGATAGGTGTTTGGTGATGGATGTACGGATTACACGGATTACACGGATTTTCACGGGATTTTCACGGATTTTTTGAATCAAAATCCGTGAAAATCCCGCGAAAATCCGTGTAATCCGTACATCCATCACCAAACCCTAAAATCAAACAAATCCGTCATTGTATTCCTGATTCAAATAATAAAATTATTCGATATAATCGCCTTCTTCGACTTTCAACACTTTTTTGCGATTTTTATTTAACGCATCGGCGTGCATTTCCGTATATTCATCGCGGTTTCGCGCAATGTCCGCCGCCAAATACATTGCTGTACGGAACGAATCATGTTCTGCCATATTTTTGCCTGCAATGTCATACGCTGTTCCATGGTCAGGCGAAGTGCGCACTGCTGCCAATCCTGCGGTATAATTCACCCCATTTCCAAAACTTAATGTTTTAAATGGAATCAAACCTTGGTCATGGTACATTGCCAAAATCCCATCATATTTCCGATATGCCGCCGAACCAAAAAAGCCATCTGCTGGAAATGGACCCATTGCCAAAATGCCCGCTTCCTTCGCCGCCACAATCGCGGGACGAATAATTTCAGATTCTTCCATGCCGAGTGCATCATCATCGCCCGCATGTGGATTCAAACCCAAGACCGCAAGCGTTGGTTTTTCAATCCCAAAATCAATCCGCAAGGTTTCGTTCATGATTTTGATTTTGGTCAAAACGCGTTCTATCGTAATCTGTTCAGCGACTTTTGACAAAGGTAAATGATTGGTAATCAAGCCAATACGCAGCGTATCGGCAATCATCATCATCACGCTTTCCGCACTGCCCAAGGCTTCTGTCAAATATTCCGTATGTCCGGGAAATGGAAAACCAGCCATTTGCATCGCTTTTTTATTGATAGGCGCGGTCACTAACGCATCAATATAACCCATTTTCAACTCTGAAACCGCTTGTTCAAGGGCGATTTGCGCATATTTTCCGCTAAATTCGGAATATTTGCCTAAGGTGATGTTGACATTTTCCGTCCAACAATTCACCACATTGATTTTATCGTCTTCGGCTTGGTCGGCAGAACGAATCGGATGAAATTGGAAATCTAATTGTACAATATTTTTATGATAAGAGACCACTTTGGACGAACCATAAATGATGGGTGTACAACGTGTTAAAATTCTTTTATCACAAATAGTTTTAAGAATTACTTCCAATCCAATGCCGTTAATATCGCCTATTGTAATGCCTATTTTAATTTTCTCCATAAAAATTGAACGATGTGTTAAAATTTTGGCGCAAAGATAGTCCATTTAAGCAATTATTTTTGTTTAATCACGTCCATATCTTCCCATTCGATAAGATTCATTTGATTCAAAATCCAAGTTTTGCGCTTGACGACGTAAGCCGATGGATTTTTCACTTTAAATTTGATAGGATTCGGCAAAACGGCGGCAATCAAAGCCGATTCGGGCGCGGTCAACCCAATCGCCCCTTTATTAAAAAACTGTTTTGCGGCGGCTTCGATGCCAAAAACGCCATCGCCCATCTCCGCCACATTTAAATAAACCTCCAAAATCCGTTCTTTACTCCAACAAACTTCTATCATCAACGTGAAATACACCTCCAAAGCCTTCCGAATCCAACTCCGACCTTGCCACAAAAAGACATTTTTCGCCACTTGTTGACTAATCGTACTCGCGCCTTTGATGCGTTTTTTCTTTTTTTGGTTGTTTTTAAACGCTTTTTCGATTTGTTTGATGTCAAAACCAAAATGTTCATCAAACAATTGGTCTTCCGAAGCAATGACGGCTTCTTTGGCATATTCTGAAATATTATCATAAGAAACCCATGTTTTATGAATTTTTTTGCCTTGCCATTGTCGCCAGAGGATGGTGGGCGTGGTAAAAACGGGGATAACCATTAATAAAAGGATATATGCCCAATGCGCCATGATGCCATAAAAAAGTATTTTTTTGAAAAACCCAAACCAAGTGAAGGTCGAAAATTTTGAAAAAAGAGCCATATTGTCAATGTCATTTTAGTCGCCAAAGATAAAATCTTTTCATTATATGGGCGTGAAAATACCGCTTCAATGGTAGAAAAATGAAAATTAAACGTTTATTTTTTTATTTTTTTCAAAAATCGTTTTTCACAAAAAAAGCAACTTTGAAAACACAAATAATTGATTATCAATTATTTGAATTATTAATGATACTTATTTTAAAACTTAAAAAATGCCACAATCCTATAAATCTGTTGTTGCACAGTTGGAAGGGATAACGTTATCTTTGTGAAGACAAAACAAGCAATTATACGCTATGAGGCAAATCGGTTGAGGCAGTTGGATTGGTTGAAGCGGCGCATACGGGAGTTATATCGTTTGAACCAATCCAACGACTCAACCATTTTACAGAAAACAAGTTATTGCAAAGGGATTTTAGAGGAGCATTAGCATTAAAATATTGAATGAGTTGTAAAGACTTCCTTGCAAGGCGTATGAAGCGGTGCGAAAATGCCCGTTTTGTCCATTAAAAATCGGAAATATGTTCATGGGATTATAATTTGTTGTTTGGGCGTTCCCCCGAGCTTGCGGGGAACGTTTTTTTTAACTCATTTTTCCCAACATAAACTGCATCGGTTCACGGCTTGGCGTTGTGAACCGATGTCTATTTTTCAGAATGCGCTTGAGAACATGGATTACAATAAGTAGTTAAAATTAAAGGATCGACAAAAAAAATATAATTGCTAAAATATTGATTTTCAAGATAGTATAACGTTTGGAGGGTTTAAAACCCTCCAAACGCTGTTGTCGATTATTTAAAATTAACTACTTACAATTTTTTTTAATTTCAATCTAAGAATCTGTATCCATTGGTTGCAACCTTAATCATTATCATTTTCAAGTGATAAATTTTGTATGATTAAATCTTCTTTAATTTTTTGCAATATTTCAGGAATTGGGGTATCGTCCCAATGAATGATTTGACCTGCATGGATTAATTGAACTTTATCATTCATCATTTGTTCGAGGATATCAACTAACTCTTTATAAACGAATGGATTCATAAGGCTTATTTTGTTTTAAGATTAAAATAATGAAAATTGTTGTTGTTTTTGGGATTCTATTTGGCTTTTAAATTTAGGTATAAACTCAAAATCAGAACAATCTAAATACCTTGA
>JBDLWG010000301.1:0-5788 GCA_039804385.1 Bacteroidota bacterium | reverse complement strand
GTTCCAATTTACCCAAAATCGCTGTCTAAGCGTGTGCCATCGCGCTTTTGATTTTTTGATTCAAAGCCTGTTTGGTCGTAAGACCGACTTGCTTATCCACCAATTTACCATTTTTGAAAAATAAAATGGTGGGAATACCGCGCACTCCAAAGTTCGTCGGTACTTCTGGATTATCGTCCACATTGAGTTTGCCAATGAGTACGTCATCTCCATGTTCCTCTGCCAATTGCTCAATAATGGGCCCGATAAGGCGACAAGGGCCACACCAAGGAGCCCAAAGATCTACAACAGCTACTTTATTATTATCCAAGACTGTTTCTTGGAAATTGTCGTCTGTGAATTCAAATGCCATTTTGAAAAATTTTAAAAATGAGATTTTAAAAATTATGAATTTCGCAACCTAAACAATGGGTTCAATCATTTAGTTCAAAAAAACGATTTTTTTTTGATTTTTGAAGTTAAGCATTCGCATTCGCTATAAATGTGGTTGCTTGATTAAAGGTTCAATTAATGCTTTCAACTCTTTCGCATCAAAAGGTTGTTGATACTGAAACAATACGTCATTCGATTGGTTTACCAAAAGCAAAACAGGCAAACTGGTGATAGGCGCGTCCGATTTGACGTATTTTTTCAAGAAAGATACATCGCCTTTTTCCAAAACCAATGTTTCACCCGTCAATTGCTGTTCTCTGATAAAAAGATTAATAGCTTCCATTTTTTGCAAACCAGGCATATTCACATAAATCGTTTTAAGGCGATTGGTATCGAATTGCGCCACGGTTTCGTTCAAGGCTTGGGCGGTTTTCATACTATTTTCGTTGAGCAGATTCCAAAAACAAAAAATATGGAGACGCTCTTTGGCGTTCTCAAAACGAGTTATAATTTCTTTTGTGGTAACAGGTTGCGCGGTTTTGCCTGTTGCTTTTGCCAATAGCTGTTTATCTTCTGCACTCAGTGCCTGCGTATTAAAACGAGTGGTGTCAAATGGATTGGCAGCATGAGCAGGTGCATTGCGTTTTTTTTGGCATCCTGTTAGTGCAAAGGCACTTAGGAATATTAATTTTTGAACGTTCATATTGAAATAAAATTTTAAATAAATTTATTTTGAAAAATAAAATTTTGAAAAATAGTTTTTTACTGGGTTTTCGTTGGATTTGGGTGCTACTCGGTCTTTGCAGCATTGGTTTGAAAAGCATAGCAGACGCATTTCCAAACCAAGTAGAAACGTTGTATAGTCGCGGTTTATACGAGTATATACGCACGTTTTGGGATATAAGTTTTGCCTATATGCCGATACCTTTATTTCATGTATTTTGGGTAGGGATTGCCTTTTTTTTAATTCATTTAATGCGCATTTGGACTCGAAAAAACGTGCCGATTGCGGAAAAACGGAGTAGTTTTTGGCATCAATTTTTATCTGCAATCGGTATTTTAATCGTTGGATTTTATTTTTTATGGGGTTTTAATTACAGTCGTCCGCTTTTTACCAAACAAATTGGTTTAAAAATAGTCAAAATAGATAGCCTGCAACTTGCTTCTGAATTACAAATCGCGGCGAATGAAATGATGGATTTAAAACAACAATTATCCAAAGATTCGCTTCAAAATCAGAGTCCGATGAATTTGGAAACGCAAATTCGACAAGATGTTACCCGCGTTTTGAATCAATATCATTTCCCTGCGGGCGGGAATTTAAGAGGTCGTTCCTTACAACCTAATGGTATTTTGCGTCGATTTGGCGCGTCAGGCGTTTATTGGCCTTGGGCGGGCGAATGTAATATGGATAATTCTTTACATGAATTGGAAAAACCATTTACATTGGCGCACGAATTAGCGCATGGTTATGGATGGGCAGATGAAGGCACTTGTAATTTTTTAGCTTATTTAAGTTGCATCAAATCCAATGATTTATATGTGCAATATGCTGGTTACATGCATTATTATCGCTATGTTGCAGGTAATTATAAACAGCAAAATCCAATACAATATGAACTTTTTCGCAAAACCCTTCCGGATGCGATTCGCCAAGATTTAGACGCAATCAATGCCAATTCAAAATTATATCCAGAATGGTTTGATACGAGTTTCATTTATGGAAACTATTTAAAAGCACAAGGTGTCAAGGAAGGTTTAAAGAGTTATAGTCGTATTATTTTAATGGTTCATGCTTGGCGGATGAATGAATCGCAAGAAAAAACACCCAATTAGTCGTTTTTTTTTGCGAATTAATCCATTTGGGTTTATTTTGCGAAGATTTTCAAATAGAAACTATTTTTTTATTGCTTAAAACCAAAACAATATGTTTAAGAGTTTTTTTTCAAAAGTGGGTATTGGCGCGGCAAAAGTGGATACGCGTATCAGTACGCCTGTGATTCATCCGGGCGGCTTTTTGGCAGGCACCACCGTTGTTCAAGGTGGCATGACGACCCAAGATATTGATGATATTTACTTGCATTTTAGCACCTCTGCACAGCATGATGGGCATTATACAACCGTAGAATTTTATAAAGTCAAGATTTCAGACCGTTTTACCATTGGGGAACGGGAGGAAAAGCACATTCCTTTCCGTATTCAAATGCCTCCTGAATTACCAATAACGGTGGTCAATGGGCAATATACCATGCCTTACAATGGTTTATACGTGCGCACGGCGATGGATATTGCCTATGCTTTGGATGCAACGGATAATGACCGTTTTGAAGTGGAGCCACATCCTGCGCAAGATGCGGTGTTGCGTGCGCTTGAATATTTAGGTTTTAGTCTGCATAAAGTGGATATTGAAAACGGTCAATTGCAAGGAAGTCGGATGCCCTTTTTTCAAGAATTTGAATATAAAGCGTATCACACAGCGTATGGCAATCGGGTCAATGAATTGGAGATGAGTTTTATTGGCAGGCAAAATGAGTGTGAAGTCGTTTTAGAAATGGATAAAAGGGGCGGTTTTATGTCTTTTGGAGGCGACAAATATAGAAGTTTTTTAATTCCCTATTCAGGCTATGAACGAATGGATATGGCGGGAGCGATAGATAGAGCGATTCGGAGTGCGATTTAGCGGATAAATTGGAACGCGGATGACACGGATAGGGCGGGATTTTCACGGATTTTTTCAAATAAAAAAATCCGTGAAAATCCCGCCCTATCCGTGTCATCCGCGTTCCAATTCGCTCGCTATACTTTGCGTTGGGTGGTTTTGCGATAGGATGGATATACGGATTTCACGGATTCGCACCGATTGGTACGGATGAGTTGTTTTAAAAAAAATCCGTACCAATCGGTGCAAATCCGTGAAATCCGTACATCCATCCTATCGCAAAACCATCGTGCGTCAAGTATATACACTAATCATTTAATTTCAATACTTCCAAAAAGGCTTTTTGCGGTACTTCTACATTACCAATTTGACGCATTTTCTTCTTGCCTTCTTTTTGTTTTTCCAATAATTTGCGCTTCCGCGAAATATCACCACCATAACATTTTGCGGTTACATCCTTGCGCAAAGCTGAAATCGTTTCTCGCGCAATGATTTTTGCCCCAATCGCTGCTTGAATCGCTATCACAAATTGTTGACGCGGCAACAAATCTTTCAATTTCATACACATTTTCCGCCCGATATACTCGGCTTTCGTCCGATGCACGAGTGCGGAAAGCGCATCTACATTTTCGCCATTCAGTTTGATGTCCAATTTCACCAAATCCGATGCCCGATAATCCAAGCGCGCATAGTCAAACGAAGCATAACCGCGTGAAATGGATTTTAGTTTATCATAAAAATCAAAAACAATTTCGGCTAACGGCATTTCAAACGTCAATTCAACCCGTTGTGGCGTTAAATACGTTTGTTTCGTCAAAATGCCCCGTTTATCCATGCACAAACCCATAATCGAACCGATATAATCGGGTTTTGTGATGATTTGAGCGCGAATATACGGTTCTTCCACAAATTCTAACGAAGAAGGTTCTGGTAAATCATTAGGCGTTTTCACCATAAATTTTTCACTATCCTTCTTGGTCGATTTAGCAAAATAGGATACATTCGGAATCGTTGTAATAATATCTTGGTCAAATTCCCGCGAAAGCCTTTCTTGCACAATCTCCAAATGCAGCATGCCCAAAAAGCCACATCTGAAACCAAAACCCAATGCCACCGAACTTTCTGGTTCAAACGTCAACGAAGCATCATTCAGTTGCAATTTTTCCAAACTATCCCGCAAATCTTCAAAATCGTCGTTATCTATCGGATAAACGCCTGCAAAAACCATCGGTTTGACGTTTTCAAACCCTTGAATCCCCTCTTTACAAAGATGTGTCAGTTTCGTAATCGTATCGCCGACCTTGATTTCTTTCGCATCCTTGATGCCTGTAACGATATAACCGACATCGCCCGCCATAATTTTATCACGCGGCAACAACCCCATTTGCAAAATACCCACTTCATCGGCTTGATAATCTCTGCCTGTATAGAAGAAGCGAATTTTATCATTTTTGGCAATCGTGCCGTTCATGACTCGATAATAGGCAATAATGCCCCTAAATGGGTTGAAAACAGAATCAAAAATCAAGCATTGCAAGGGTCCATCTGGGTCGCCTTTGGGCGCGGGAATCCGTTCTACGACCGCACGCATGATGTCGGGAACGCCAATCCCTGTTTTGCCACTTGCCAAAATAATGTCCTCTTTTCGGCAACCGACTAAATCCATAATCTGGTCGGACACTTCATCAATCATTGCACTTTCCATATCAATTTTATTGAGGATAGGAATGATTTCTAAATCGTGTTCAATTGCCAAATATAAATTGCTAATCGTTTGAGCTTGAATCCCTTGCGTTGCATCAACGAGCAATAACGCGCCCTCACATGCCGCAATTGAACGCGAAACTTCATAGGAAAAGTCAACGTGTCCAGGCGTATCAATCATGTTAAAGACATATTTTTGCTGGTCGGTATGCGGATACACCATTTGGATCGCGTGACTTTTAATCGTAATACCGCGTTCGCGTTCCAAATCCATGTCGTCCAACGCCTGCGCCTGCATATCGCGTTGGGAAATCGTATTGGTAAATTCCAACAATCGGTCTGACAACGTGCTTTTGCCGTGGTCAATATGAGCAATGACACAAAAATTTCGGATGTTTTTCATGGCGCAAAGATAAATGTTTTCTTAGATTTGCGGCGATTGTGATTTTTTTTTTTTGAACCACAAACGGTACAAAATTATAGTTTAAATTTTGAAATTATGAGATGGAAATCAGTTCTTGCCAAACCTTTTGCGCACCATATCGCCCGAAAAGTAGCTGAATCAGCGGCAAATGCAGTCCGTTTACAAGATAATATCCTAAAAGAATTGCTGCAAAAAGGGAACCAAACTGCTTTTGGACGGGACCATCAGTTTGCACAAATCAAAGATTATCAATCGTTTAAAGCTCATGTGCCGATTCGAGATTACGAAGGGTTGAAAATCTATGTGGAACGCATCAAGCAAGGCGAATCGGGTGTGCTTTGGGTGGGCAAACCCGAATATTTTGCCAAAACGTCGGGTACGACTTCTGGCTTGAAATACATTCCAATCACCAAAGATAGTATTCCGAATCATTTTGGAACGGCGCGAAACGCGCTTTTCAATTATGCGGCGCAAACAGGCAATTTGAGTTGGATGGATGGAAACGTAATTTTTCTTTCGGGCAGTCCTGAATTAGACGAGATTCATGGGATTAAAACAGGTCGTTTATCAGGAATTAGCAATCATTTAGTGCCTAATTGGTTGAAAGGTAATCAGTTGCCAAGTTATAA
>JBDLWG010000300.1:0-3649 GCA_039804385.1 Bacteroidota bacterium | reverse complement strand
CGCGTCTCGTGATAAGGCGAAAGAACGGCTGTTGCAAGGATGCTTGGTTGCGCCAAATAAAATTTGGGATTTGCCTGCATCCAATCTTGTGCTAATTGCCGCGCTTCAGGCAAAGCGGCATTCAACAACGCAGCCACTAAATCAAGATTCGGTTTGGCAGGGTCATACCATTTTTGCGCAATTTCCATGCACCAAGACAAGGTTTCTGGGTAAGGAGTCGCAAATAAATCAACTAATTGTTTAAAAGTTAAATATTTTAAAACATCCGCATTCGCCCGCAAAATGCGGATTCCAAATTGATGCACCGCCCCAAAACGACTTCTGCACAACAATTGTATCAACAAATGGGGATGTTTATCCCAAATCGCAGGATAGGCTTCTTCGCGCACCGTTGACGCGTTTGCCACCTTGCCTTCTTTCAATTTCCAAGCCGTATATTGTCCATTTAATTCATAATTATCAGAACCACCATATATTACATGATTTAAAATTAAATAATTTGAATTTTCTTTATAAGAAGCCGTTTTCGTCGTATGCACCGCATTCCAACGATTATTCACTTGGTCATGTGTGTAACGAGTCGTTGTTTGTGACGTTTCGCGGCTTGGCGTTTGGTGTGCATCCGTAAAATGCGACAAATAGGCAGTTGCAGCCTCCGCATACGGAGTCGTATCATGGTTTTCTGCCAACTGTTGAAAGGTTCGCCAAGCTCTCCGCAAAAAATACGCTCGAGTATCATCCGAATAAGCAATCGTCGAATTAGGTTTTTTCAACATTTCACTCGTCCGAATACTGTTTTTTCCATCATAAATCCATGCGTCTCCATATCGCCCTTTGGTGAAACTATGAGGAGTCATTTCAAAACGAAAAGTTAGAAAACCCAACATTTCAGCATCATCTTTAAACTCTGCTGCTTTGAAAATGTGTCGAACTGCCCGAAAATGCCCCGAACCGGTGAACGGAATCGTCTCTAATGCCGCCATCAAACCCAATTTCAAGGCAGGCACCCATTCAGATAACAAATATAATGGATATAAAATCTCAGGCGGATGCGTACTTTTCAATAAAAATGTTTTAAAATCTTGCGCATTCGACGCTAATGCCGCATCCACATCACGCGGTAAATGCTTGCGCAAGGTTTGCAATGCTTCGATTTTATCATCGCCTTTGCCGACGGTCATGTAAGCTAAAAAAGCAATCCGTTTTGTTGCATCCGAAGAAGCCGCCGCTTTAGAAAGGGTTTTCAGATACGGAGCCGCTATCGAATCACCACATCTGCCTAATGCCCAACAATTTATATATTGTTGTAATTTATCACCTTTGGTCAAAACAGAAATCAAGGTCGGAACAGCCGCCCGAATCCGCAATTCACCAACGCGCCAAACAATGCGCGAAAAAGTCCATTTTTCCTTGTCTGAGTCTTTGTAATCAGCACGAAGCATGCCTTTCAGCCGCGTCAATACGTACTCCTCCAACGTTGGCTTGCTATTCGGCGCAAGGATTGTGGTCTCTTTGGGAGCTTCCTCAGGCTCGTCCACAACGCCGCCGACTTCGGCATACCCTTCTTTTTTCTTAGAAGCCACCAATTTGTTGTAAATCGCATCTGCCGCAGGACGGTCTGTGGGCAAAGGCGTTTTCGTGCCATCGCGAAGCGCGTTACCGCGCCGCCCGTAACGGAAATTGACTACAAATTTGCCATTGCCTGTTTCAAAAAGTTCCACTTCATAGACTTTATCCGCAGTCCCTTCGCTCATCCAAAGCGATATTTTTTGTACTGATTTCATCGTTGCCATTTAGAGGTTTCATAGACGCGCCAAAGTGATTGATTTGGAATCGCCTGACATAGATTTTGGTGGTTTAGGTCGTTGTTTTTTGTTTTTTAACCGTTTGTATCGCAAAGATAATCACTTTTTTGATTCTAACAAAACTTTTTTAAAGTTTTTTAAGGTTTTTTTGTAATCAAAAAAGTGATATAATTGATTTTGAAAGAGATAGATTTCAAAAAAATAAGGATACTATTTTTTTTAATTTGTAATCAAAAAACAGCTATTTAAATGTGAATTTTTGAGATTAGATAGGTTCATTGGATTTTAAAAAAATCTAATGAACCCATCTAATCCCAAAAATCCATGTTTAAACATTTACTTTGCCAAAAAACAATCCAAAAATTAGGAAAGAATGCAAAAAACATAACTATATTTGTGTTTCGTACCGTTTGGCAAGATATTATTTAAATAAAATTATATCAATTTGAAATAATCATCTATATTTGCTGAATCCTTTTAATGCCCATTCACGGGTCGCCAATGAATTTTCTAAAAAAAATACTCCTTTCAATGTTCGGAAGCAAAAAAAGTACGCCTGAAGAAAAATCAAATGTCGCGGTCAGCAAACCTACTTTTGCAGGCAGCGACCCAAATGCCTTGAATAGTTTGGTCAAAGGGACACTCGTGGAAGGCACGGTGGCGGCGGAAAACGATATTCGAGTCGATGGCATCATCAAAGGCATTTTAGTATGCGCGGCGAAAGTCATTATTGGTCCTTCTGGGCTGATTGAAGGCGAAGTGCGCTGTGTCAATGCCGTGATTGAAGGCAAATTTACAGGCAAACTCTATGTAAATGAATTGTTAAGCGTCAAAGAGACGGCAGAAGTGGTCGGATCCGTGCACACAGCGAAGTTATTGGTTCAACCAGGAGCCATTTTCAACGTCACTTGCCACATGGACGAAGCCATTGAAGCGATTGATATTACAAAACCTATTCAACTATTGCCAACAACAAATGGCAAAAAAGGACCTAATGGATAATCAAAAATCACCCAAAACGCCGCCCAAAGCAACCAATCTCGTCGGCATGGCGGATGTCGGTTTCCGTATGGCAATTATGATTGGGCTTGGGACCTATGCAGGGCATTGTTTGGATGCTCGAATGGGCAATGCAAAACCGTATGGTTCGATTATTGGCGCATTATCGTCGATTTTCGGGAGTTTGTATATGGTGTATCGCGCTGTGACGAAAACAGATTAAACATTTCAATCCCCATATAAAAATTTGTGAATATATTTCGTTTCTACACACTTTTAGGCTTTACGGCAATCATCGCTACTTTGATAGCGCATTACGCAGGCATACGCGCCGCCCTGCCGCCGAATGAACATCAATTTGTTTGGTGGGCATTATGGTTCTATGTGCCACTGAGCATCGTGATGTATCATACAGGTGTGAAAGCAGTGGAAAGCCCTAATCCATTTATTTTCAGCCATTTAAGTATGTTTTTTACGGTATCTAAGTTAATCATTTCGATGATTTTAGTGATTGTTTTTTGGAAAAAAATGCAGCCACAATCTAAATATTTCATCGTACCTTTTATGATAGAATACTTTTGTTTCGTTTTTTTTGAAACGTATTTTATGGTGAAAATCGCTCGAAAAGGTTAAATGAGGATTTTTGGGATTCGTTTAACCCAGCATTCCACACCCTAATTTTTAATTTAGAACTTTCGCAAAGTGTTTTTTTAACAAAATTTGTTTTAAAAATATCAAAATGAAGTTTTTCAAAAAGGAAAAATTTTCAATTTTTCCTTTTTGAAAAACTCCATTTTGATATTTTTAAAACAAATTTTGTAAAAAAAACACTTTGCGAAAGTTCT
>JBDLWG010000299.1:0-4195 GCA_039804385.1 Bacteroidota bacterium | reverse complement strand
GGTGGATAAACGCGTTTCGGAGGTGCGTAGCACCGTAACATTGGTAGAAACGGTTTGAATGTTACGGTGCTACGCACCTCAAACGTGGATTTGAATTCCAATTTGCTACAAAGGTTGTGGTACTACGTACCTTTTTTATTTTGTAGAATCCTTTGAATACCAACAATCATTCTGTGGGTAATGGATAGGGTTGCAACCTCGCCGACCTTACATTCCTGATTCAAAATCAATCTTTGCGTTTCACAAACGGCAATCGTTTGCCTTCCACAATCCGCCGCGCCAAGACGATTATCCCGAACCAACCTGCAAATAAATAAACATAAATGGCAGGAAGTCCCCAAATAAATTTCGGCTGACGAAAAATATCCAATAATGGAAAATTGAATAGCACAAAGGCTAAAGCGGCTAACGCGCTTAAACGCGTATTTTGACTATGAATAGGTGTGCGTATCATATGGAATAGGTGGTTAAAACGACAAAAGGAACAAAAGAAATAAATCTTTTGCTCCTTTTGTTGTAAAAATGTAAAATTTGCGAGTATAGGAGCCTTTTTTTTGAAAAAATCGCCCCTATACAAGCAAACAGGAAACACAACCAAATAGAAATCAAAACAAAATATTTTTATTCTTCAGTCGTATCGTATTCGCCCTTAACGCTATACCATCCGTGAATCGCTAAACCCACCATGATAGGCAAAAAGATACTAATCAAGATGACCCATTGCGTATTCACCGCAGAGGTCGCGCCTTTCGCATTCATTTTTGCAAGTCCTGCTTGCACAAATGATACGGCTGCATACGGCGCAAGCAATATCCAACAAACGCCTAATGCTTTTTTTATCAAATTGTTGATATTTGCTGGAATCGTCACGAAATTCAATATCGAACATACGGCTGCTATACCCATACCAACCACGCCTTCATATAATCCTAACATATGATTTCAATTTTTGAAATTAAAAAAATAATTTGAATAAAAAAGATACTATTGGAACGCGGAGGACGCGGGTGCTGCGAATTTGCACGGATTTTTTTGGTTTGCACCTGATTTTGGTACCTTTAGGATCCAAAAATCCGTGCAAATCTGCTCCATCCGTGTCATCCGTGTTCCAATTTATCTACGAACCTTCTTGATTATCATCCATGTGATTGACGTTTTTCGGTAAAACCAACGTTCCAATCAACAAACACAACATCGCTATCGTCATCGGATAAGCCAAACCTGCAAACGGGTCTCCACTTGGAGTCGCTGGATTTAACTTCGTTGCTTCAAACATTAAAGTCGCAATCAAGGGCACTAAACCTCCAAACACACCATTTCCAATGTGGTAAGGCAATGACATGGATGTATAACGAATTTTTGTAGGGAACAATTCCACCAAAAAGGCTGCAATCGGACCATAAACCATCGTTACAAACACCACTAAACAAACGATAGACCAGATGATAGGCCATTTGTTGCTTTCGCCCAATTTCACTACTTTCGCAGGACTTGGTTGTTTGAATGCTTTTGCGGCTGCTGAAGCCGTATCTGCGAAAATGGTTTCTTTTTTCGTATCCGTTACGGTAGTACCGTCTGTGTAGAATTTAACCGTTTTAGTCACTTTCAAGGAATCTGCCGTTGTCAATTTTGGAGCCAATGACATTTTCACTTCAGATGTTGCCTTCTCCGTGATTTCTGTTTTGTGCGCAGGAGATGCGTAAGCAAACATGCGTTGGAATAAAGGTTTTGTACAAACCACTGCCAATGCCATCCCTAACATCATAATCACTTTGCGACCAATTTTGTCTGATAACCAGCCAAAAAGAACAAATCCGCCCGTTCCCAACAATAAAGCAACACACAACCAAGTATTGACTTGGGTAGCATCCACTTTACACGTATTCAATAAAAACAATTGTGCATAGAATTGACCTGTGTACCAAACAACACCTTGCCCCATAGTAGCACCGAACAATACTAACAAAACCATTTTGAAGTTGGCTTTGTTACCAAAAGATTCTTTCAAAGGATTGGTTGAAACTTTGCCTTCATCTTTCAATTTAGCAAACATCGGCGATTCTTTCATGCGCATCCGAATGATAATCGATACGATAACCAATAAGATAGACAATAAGAAAGGTAATCTCCATCCCCAATCTTCAAATTTTTCAGCACCTAAACTTTCTTTGGTGAAGATAATCACCATTAAAGACACAAATAAACCTAAAGTTGCTGTCGTTTGAATCCAAGAAGTCCAGTAACCGCGTTCGCCCGCAGGAGCGTGTTCTGCGACGTAAGTTGCCGCACCACCGTACTCACCGCCCAATGCCAAACCTTGCAATAAACGCAAAATCAAAATGGCAATCGGCGCAAACCAGCCAATCGTGGCGTAATCTGGAATACAACCAATCAAGAAGGTTGCACCGCCCATCAAAACCAACGTTACTAAGAACGTGTATTTACGACCAATCAAGTCGCCTAACCGTCCGAAAAACAATGCTCCGAAAGGACGTACGATGAAACCCGCCGCAAAGGTTGCTAACGTAGATAACAAGGCAGCCGTATCATTCCCTGCTGGAAAAAATTTCGCCGCGATGATAGTTGCCAAACTACCAAAGATGTAAAAGTCGTACCATTCAATCAACGTCCCGACCGAAGAGGACGCGATGACGGACATTAAGCTACTCCGTTCGTTATTATTCGCCATAAACTAAACAATGAATTTTTATTGCTATAAAAAAATTGTGAATCGCCCGTTTTGTTCTGATGCGTTCGAATTAAAAAAATAATGTTGAATAAATGGGTGTCCTTCTAAATGAAACTCATAATTAAAACTTAGTGATACTGATGTTGAAATAGAAATAACTTTTGCTTACGAAGGTGGTTTCAAAACGGGCTTCTGCCATACTGCCTGACCCGTCTTGAGCATGCCACTCGCTTGTGGGCGAATTGTGAGTTTGTTTTTTTTCATACTTTAAAGTTTCTAACGTTGTATAAAAATTGGTTAGTAAAAGACCTTTGTTGAATTATGTTGAATATAAATGTAAAGGTATATAGATACCTATATATGTCCAAATTTTTTTTAACTTTTTTTTAAGATTTTTTAAAAAAAATTAAAATACTATTCTTTCCCCCTTTTGAAAGGTCAAATTAATAGGTGCTTTTCGGGTGAAACGCAGAATAAATAGTATCTTTCAAAAAGGGGTAAAACATATAGAAATCCATATGTTTTCATTAAAAACAAGGTATTTACATAAAAAAAACAAAACAAATAGGGCAGTTGCTTAGTGAAACAACTGCCCTATTTATTTTATTTTAGCTACTTGATTTTCGTTGAAAATTTTTGAAATAGGATGCTTATGATTTTAAAGATTATAAGGATATTTTGACTTCTATACCTTTCCTAAATGAGGTGAAACTAAATTCGAGCGCAACTTGCGTCAAGTTTCAAACTTGACGCAAGCTTATTTTACCCAAAACATCCTTGCAATCCTTACAATCATCAGCATCCTATTTCGAACGATTCTCAATACTTTACGAAATTTTTATTTTAATGTAATCGACCGTTTTGTAATCGCGCCCGTAAAGGAGCGCAATTCTAACGCATAATCGCCTTTGGGATAGGCTGCAAAATCGACTTCATAAATCGTGTTGACAGGCAATTCCCAAACAGTCGGGTCTCGGAATAAAATTTTGTTTTGCACGTCCCGCACTGTGATTTCGCTCACATTGACGGGTATTTTTTCAAAATCAATATAGACTAATTTCCTTTCAACGTCCGTGAAAATAGCCCAGCTATTTTTCTCAGGCGTGATAAATAGGGATTCAGGTGACTTGATAGATAAAAGTTGAGCTTGAGCAGGCATCATCCAAGCCGAAAGTGTCCATAGGGCAGACACATACATTATTTTTTGCATCATTGTAAAAAAATACTATTTGATAAAATAAGATTCGGTCATCGGGAGATGCCGCAAAATTAGATTTCAAAACGCAAGGATGCAAGTATTATTATCGTTTGCGTGTTGATTTACCCGCACAAAGGTAAAGATTATTTGTAAAAAATGCACCTCATCAATTGGATATGAATAATGGATGAGGTTACATTTCCCATCAAGTTTCGTAGCGTATAACACCTTTTTAGGCGTTTGTGACAAATTTTTCGGTCTTCATTCTTAAAAAGCCTTCATGTTGGATTCTATGAAGGGCAATCTAT
>JBDLWG010000298.1:0-6537 GCA_039804385.1 Bacteroidota bacterium | reverse complement strand
GTGAAAAAAAGTGCGGCAAGTTGCAACTTGCCGCACTTTGTGCTAAATTGTTGGATTTGAATTGAAAAGCGATTGGTGGAAAAAGGCTATTATCCTACAAAATGTCGTCTTTGTCGAATGTCTGCGGACGCTGGTTGTGGCGGCACCATCTGTGATGATACTGATGGCAATTTCTACTATAGTACTGAATATCTTCATATATAGTTCAATTTGTTATGGTCTGAATTAGGATTTTTGGGATTTTTAAGATTCCATTAGGATTGATTGTTAGGTTCTGAAACTCAATCCTAATGGAACCCTACAAATCCCAAAAATTCTAATTCAAAAAGTTCGTTACACGTCTGGTTTGAATCCTTCACAACATTAGCAAATAAAATTTGTATTTAAAGAAATTTTTTTTTGATTTTGCACTAAAAGAAGAAGCAATTGTTTTGTTATTATAAAATATTGATGTATATTTGCGTTGCGAATAATGCAACAACTTTTAAAGTTGCTATCGATTTTTGAGAACCAAAACGAGTGTTTTAAATTCACTTTTTTATGATAAAAACAATCCACGATTACGGCGTATGCTTGCGAGATGAGGCGGAAATGGCACCTCATTTTAGTATTTTTTCGCCGCCCTATCTTGTCAGGAAAGCATCGAACTATTTGATTTATTATGCCGATATACAAAATAAAAAGTTTATCGAATTGAGTAGCGAAACTTATAATGAAAGTGCCCAGTTCTTGGAAAAGTACCTTTTCCGTGAATTAGCGAGTGCTAATGCCGCGCCTGTCGTACCGAGTTTGCATTTTTTTTATGATGATAAAGTTAAATTAGAAGAATGGCACAACTCTATCGACAAGTTTATGGAGAAACTTAGGCGGTGTTTGAAAGGGAATGCTCCTATTTTTAAAAAATATTTTGATATAGATGCCTTATTGGAAAAGTTGCCTGCTGCGTTGAAACAATTGGAATTGAAAGAGAAACGCAATCATTTTTTTACTATCAAAATAAATGGGGCTTATCTTGGTGATGTGCCTGAAATCAAAGCCTTGTTAGAAGCGGGTGCGTATGATAAATATTTCAAAATCAAAGAGGGCTTGTGTAGCGCGACGGATAAGCTCTGTGCGCTCACGTATCAGCAAGTGCCTGAAGTTTGGGGGCGCGTGAGTACCTTGGGTTTTACGATTAATGATATTGCATTTTCTCGAAATGGGTTTAATCCCAAAGATTCTTATAAAATGTTCCCCGTATCGCCCGAAGCGGTGAAAACCTTAGAAGGCACGATGAGTATTTTGGAGCGCGAATTGTCTTTTGGGTTTTATAATTTGCGGTTTTTCGTGTTGCCTCGTTTTGTGGCGGTGCAAGACCCTGAAGTCCGCCGTGATATTGCTAAAATTTTTTATACCACATGCAAGCAAAGTGCTGAAAAGGCGCGCACCTTTGAAGGGTTGAATGATTCTATCATGCAGAGCGAAGATATTTTTGAAGAAATTAGGCAAGATGCAGCTTTGAGCAAGGCGGGTTTGTATTACGATATTTTTTTTTATGAAAAAAAACAAGCGCAATTTGCTATCAAAGCACATGTGCCTGATATATTGCCAAGTCGTTTTAGGGTTCTTTTAGAAACCAAAAAGCAGGTTGAAAAACGCTATGAAAGCATTACTGAAAAACTTATTAACAAAGAACCTAAACCGTATTATATTCATTTTGCGAATATTAAAAATTATTTTTCAACGGAAAGTGTGTTTTTCAAAATAGTGGAAGCTGTTTTTTATCAAAGTAAATTGGATGAAGAACAGATTGTTAAAACATTTATGCAAAAAATTGTCATTGGTTTCAAAAATAGAGGTGACAAAACGAAGGCTTACGAATTTCCAGACCATGTGAAACATACTTTTTGTATTCACCAATATTTTCAAACCCTCCAATTATTCGATAATATGGAACAGAATAATAATGCGAAAAGCCAAAATAATCAAGCAGTTACAAATACAGATGCACAAAATTTTGTGGCATCCCATCCTACATTTTTCCCTGCTTCAGACCCTTTGAAAAAGGCAGCGTTTTATCTTGGTTGTGCAACCGAAATGGTGCTCAATGCGCAACAACGGCATTTAAAAAATGAGCCGTTTAGCAAAAATTTGAATAATTTGCAATTCGATTACAAATTGATGCAAGAGTTAATTCCAAAACTTTTAAACAAGGCAAAAGAGTATATTGGCATTGAAGATAAGTACGGACCTGTTTTGAGATACGGTTATTTCCAAAAACTGATGAAAGAAATGGCACTTGCTGTGGTTGATTCAGGGGAAGAGGAAGTCTCTAAAACGATGCTCTCTTTTGCTTTTTCCATTGGATTGATTATGGAAAAAGAATTTAGATATGCCCATAAAAAAGACAATGATTAGATTTCGTGGGAAATGAATTTTCCGATTACGAAAAATTTTATTTTAAAAATTTTATTAAAATCCAATTTTATGACCGAAATTAAAAATAGAAGCGAATTATTATTCTTATACGATGTCAAACGTTGTAACCCGAATGGGGATCCATTAGATTCTAATCGACCGCGTATTGATGAAAATTCAGGAAAATGTCTTGTCACGGATGTGCGCCTCAAACGCACGATTCGAGATTATTTATACAATAAAGGTTATGATGGGAATGGCAATAAAGGCGATATTTTCATTCGAGATGAAGATGGTATGCCTGTAACAGGTAAAAAAAGAGCCGAATCGTATAAAGATAAAAATGATTTTATCCAAAAATTCATTGATGTGCGCTTATTTGGCGGTGTTTCCGCACCAGGCGATAAAGAAAAAACAGATAAGGATAAAGCGGATAAAGGCGAAAAATCAACTGGTAAATCCAAAGTTTTCCACTATACAGGACCTGTTCAGTTCTCTATGGGGAGCAGTTTGCATCCTGTAAAAGAGAATTTCATCAAAGGGACGGGCGCGTTTGCCACCAAAGAAGGCGCTGCACAGCGCACTTTCCGCGAAGAATACAATATTACGTATGGTTTGATTGGGTTTCATGGGGTTGTCAATGAAAATGCTGCGAAACACGTTCATACGACTGAAAATGACGTAAAAGAATTGTTATCAGGCTTGTGGGATGGGACAAAAGACCTTTTGACCCGTTCCAAAAAAGGACATCAACCGCGTTTGTTAGTAAAAATTGATTATATAAGTGGTTTTTTCATTGGTGATTTGTGTGAACGCTTGACACTTGTTCCCAAAGCGGGTTACAAACCCGATTCTTTGGAAGATGTCAGCAATTATCAATTGGATACGGCGGCTTTAAATCAGGTTTTGGCAAAATATGATGCTAAAATTATATCTATAACTATTGAACAAGATGAGCGTTTAGAACTTACACAACCCATTCGCACTAAATAAAAATGCCATGAAAGTATTGGTTTTTGACATCATGGGAGCCTATGCACATTACAAAAAAGCATATGCCACTACATCGGTGGTCTCGTATATCATCCCGCCGAAAACGAGTTTATACGGCTATGTTGGGGCGATTTTAGGTTTGGAGAAGTTGGATAATGCGTATTTGGAAGCCTTTTCGGGGAAACAATGTTTGATGGGCGTGTCGTTGAGAAATGAGGTGAAATTGCGTCGCATGGGCATCAACCTGCGCGTTGAACTCGGCAGGCGCAAAGAAGGCGGTCATCCGAAACCGACGTTGGTGGAGTTGGTGGAGCGTCCGAAATATCGCATTTATTTTCATCATGTTAATCATGATTTTTATAATGCGTTTAAAACCGCGCTTGAAAATCAACATACGATTTACACGCCTTGCATGGGTTTAGCCAATTTAATATCGACCTTTGAATACAAAGGCGAATTTGAGGCAACCCTCAATGAGTTGCAACAGCCTGTTTGGATGGATTCGGTGATTCCGAAAAAACAGTTTATTCGTTTTGATGATACGCAATTAGGTCGTAATCAATTATTTATAACCGAGCAAAGTTTGTTTCCAATTGAAATTGACCGAAAGCGCAATGTTACGGAACGCGATGATATTTTATTAGAACGAAAAGCGCAGGCAATACCTGTGGTTGTCAAACAATTTTATAATATCAATCAAGAAAATGTCATCCTCTTTTGAATTAATTTCGCATCCTGACCGCACTTTAAAAAAGCATTTGGACGCTTGTAATGATATTGCGCAAAAACAATTGGCGATGAAATTCATCGCCAATTGTTTTTTTGACCAAGATTTATTGAAAAAGATCGCGCAAATCTTGGTTTATTTCCACGATTTTGGCAAGGCAACTGATTTTTTTCAAGCCAAAATCATAGATGCAACCCTCGAAAAAAAGGATAATGCCGATTTTCAAGGGCAATCTGCAACGTATATCGAAGCCTTTAAACAAAAGCAAAAAGCTGTTTTTCCCGCCGATTGGAAGCGAAAATCGGCAACGGAACAGCAAAAATGTTCACAACATGCCCGATTAGGTGCTTATTTCGCTTTATCTTGCTTCAAAGACCCGAATCAAGACGCAATGGTTGAACTCATTGTATTTAAAATAATTCGCAAGCATCATGGGTATTTGACCAATTTTTTTGATGATGGAAAAGAATTTGTTTTGGAACGCGATACCCTTGATTTATTAGAATTACAAGTAAAACATACTGCCTTTGATTTATATGAATCCATCTTAAAACCACAACAATTACAAACAAGTGCGGCAGCTTGGGCAGATTTGAAACAGCGTTTCGCAAGGAAATTGCCCTTTTTGCGACTCCAAGAACAGTTGAAAAAAGCCACCGATATTCGTTACTTTTTCCTGCAACACTTGATGTTTTCGTTGCTACTATCGGCGGATAAAGGCGATATGATGTTAGACCAACATTTAGATAAAGCATTGATTTTCAAGCCCAAAGCGTTATTACCGCCGTCCTTAATTTCAGATTTTAAAGCTCAGGATGCGAAATTATCCCAAAATCCCACTAAACCGCTCAATCAACAACGAGAAGATGCGTATCAAGCGATTCAAGAAAATGCAACCCAACAAGGGCATCGCTCCTTCTTTTCCATCACGCTGCCGACTGGCATGGGCAAAACGCTTGCCGCTTATAATGCAGCGATTATTTTGCAACACGCTTTTGAAAAACAAACGAATGTGGTGCCGCGCATTGTTTATACCTTGCCATTTACGTCCATTATTGACCAAAATGGTGCAATTTTAGAAGCAATATTAACCCAAAATGCCCAGACAGAGGTATCATGGTTGAGCAAAAATCATCATTTAGCTCGGCACAATGAAAAATATGATGAAACCGAATTGAGTCATAGTGAAGCGGAATACATGGCAGAAGGTTGGGAACAACCTATGATTGTGACCACTTTTGTCCAATTTTTGGAAAGTATTTTCACGAATCAAAATAAAAAATTGCGCAAATTTCATAATATGACGAATGCCGTTTTTATTTTGGATGAGGTGCAAGCCATTCCAAGTAAATATTACAAAGTGATTGAATTTGTAATGAAAAAAA
This sequence comes from Bacteroidota bacterium, assembly GCA_039804385.1. Lineage (GTDB taxonomy): Bacteria > Bacteroidota > Bacteroidia > Chitinophagales > Saprospiraceae > JAAFJT01. The sequence goes on along the minus strand of JBDLWG010000298.1, from coordinate 1,035 downwards.
TGGCTTCTTTTTTTAATACCAAATTCCTATTTGTAACGGCAACACAACCGATTTTCTTTAAAGATGAAACCGAGATTATTGAATTGACAGACCCTACTTGGGCAAAAACGCGCCTCTATTTTGAAGGTTTAAATCGGATAGTCATCGACCAAAAGCTGCTCATTGAATCCAATTATCGGGCTATGGATAAGACCCATTTTCAAGAAATTTTGATGCAAGATATTGATAATCAACCCGATAAATCTTTTTTAATCATCGTCAATACGGTTCGACTCGCGCAAGAAATTTACGGTTATTTAAAGGCAAAATTGGATACGAATAATAATAATTTACTATATTTATCTGCATCTATTCTCCCTTTTCAACGCTTGAAAGTCATCAAGGAAATCAAGGACAAGACGCAACAAAAACGCACTATTGTAGTGAGTACACAGGTTGTAGAAGCGGGAGTGGATATTGATTTGGATATTGTTTATCGAGATTTTGCCCCGATGGACAGTATCAATCAATCGGCTGGACGTTGTAATCGCAATGATGGCGAGCAGCACGGGACCGTTAAATTGATGCACTTGGGCAGTTGTCAACGAATTTATAGTGAACTTTTGATAGAATTGACTAAAAAAATATTAAAAAATCATAATGCAATTATAGCTGAAAATCAATTATTTGATTTAAATAAAGCCTATGCAAAAGCAGTTCGAGCGCGGAGTACCGAGTTAGACCAGACTTCCGAAACGATGATTGAAGCGATGTATCATTTACAATTAGAAACGCTTGAAAGTGTATTTCAACTCATCGAAGATGAAGATTGGAAATGTAACGTTTTTATACCTTATGACGATTACGCCAAAGACTTGTGGAGCCAATATGAAAATCTTAAAACGATTGAAAATCCTTTTGAGCGCAAAGCCCAATTGAAGGTTTTAAAACCCAATTTATTGCAATATGTAGCGCGTTTTCCTAAGAATCAATATGGGGTTCCCAAAGGGCAAGAAGCCGCTTTTTTGATTTATGATGAAAATTGGAAGGCAGTTT
>JBDLWG010000297.1:0-7187 GCA_039804385.1 Bacteroidota bacterium | reverse complement strand
CGGCTCAACAAGCCTATCAAGGATTGAAACAGTTGAATTATCCCGATACGAACCCGCGTATGGTGGAAATTTTAACGGTATTGGGCAGGGTTTATGAAGGTTTGGGCGATGTGCCGACTGCTAAAAAACACTATGAACGCGCCCTTGGCGATATACAAAATCGTGTAAATCAATTGTTTAAAATTGAAGCTGCGTGTTTATTGGCAGATTTATTAAAAAAACAAAAACAATTGGAAGCCAGTTTTAAGTCGTATCAATTGGCAGACCAACTTATTCGGATGGCACAAGGCAGTTTCAAAACCGATTGGGCAAAAACCAAATTAGCTGAAACAACAGCATCTGTCTATGAAAACGCTCTTGAAGTGGCGGATGCCTGTTTCAAACAAACGAAAAATCGCCAATACTTGGAAGGTGCAACAACTTTCATGGGAGCGCAAAAGTCGATTTTACTATCAGAAAGTTGGGAGCGCGCCCATCATTTAGGACAAATGGGCGTTCCTAAAACGGATTTGAATCATGGTAAAAGTTTGGAAGCGCAATTAAAAAAGCGGCAAAAGGATGTCATGAATCTGGAATCTGGTGCGGAGGATGCTTTGAAAAAAACGCAAAAGACGTATGATGATTATTTGGCGCTATTGAAAATAAAGTATCCTAATTATCTATCGACTCGGTATATCAAAACACCGCCGCCGTCTCCTACTGAAATTTATAAAGCATTGCCGCACAAAACGGCTTGTATCGAATATTTTTGGGGACAAAAAAAACTCTATACGATGGTTTACGCGGGCAAGCAACAACAATTGTTTGCTACCGAATGGACTCCGAATCTAAAAAAAGCAATCCGAAATTATCAAAAAACAATCCAAATAGAGGCGGATACCAGTGTTTTTGATACCACATCAGCCCGCTTGTTGAGCCAAGTTTTAGTGGCTCCTGCTTTACAATTTGTTCAAAATCAATCGATTCCGATACAATCTTTGGTTTTTATTCCAGATGACACATTGAGTTATCTAAGTTTTGACGCATTCCACCAAGAAAACACGCATCCAAATAAAATGGGGGCGCAAACCCATATTTTGCTCGAAGATTTTGCCATCTCGAAAGAATTATCAACGCGGGTCTTATTGGCAAATCAAGCCAACGGGATACAGACAAGCGATATTTCAATGGCTGGTTTTGGCGAAAATTATAGCGAAGCAGCACAGCAAGCACCCAATGGAACGGACAAAATAAATAAACCCATTCAAGTAGAAGTGCCGTTAAAAGAATTAACGAAGCAATTCTTACAGGGGCAATTTTATCAGTTAAGTCAGCAAACGAAACCTTTCATTTTCGCCAAAATCCAACAAGTACAACTGGCTATTTTGGCAGGTCATGGTTTGTCGGATTTGAGCAATCCCTATAAATCGGGCATCGTACATGATCGTAAAATGCAGCAACCCGAAAATAATTTAACCTCCGTTGATTTTTATGGGGCAGATTTTCGGAGGACTCAGTTGCTCATTTTGGTAGCTTGTCAGATGCAGCTTGGGCAGTTTTTGCATGGAGAAGGTGTCTTGAGTGTGGGTCGGTCGGTGAGTTATGCGGGTGCGCCGCGCTTCATCAGCAGCCTTTGGAATATCCCCGATGATGCTTCGATGTATATCATAACGGCTTTTTGCAAGAATATTAACCAAAAAATGCCTTGTAATGAAGCACTTCGACAAGCAAAATTGACTTATTTGGCAACCCACCACCGAAAAGAAGCTAAGTATCCTTGTAAATGGGCAGGTCTTGAGTTGGTTGGCAATCCAAGTGCTTTGAAAAAATAATAGCGCAAGTTGCAATTTGCCGCACTTTTTTCTATTCGGTTTCAATTGAAAATAGATTGGTGAAAAAAGTGCGGCAAGTTGCAACTTGCCGCACTTTGTGCTTGAAAATAGATTGGTGGAAAAAAGTGCGGACAGTTGCAACTTGCCGCACTTTGGGTTGCAAATTCGTTTTCAATTGAAATCAGAAGCGGTGGAAAAAAGTGCGGCACGTTGCAACGTGCCGCACTTTGGGTTGCAAAATTCGGTTTTCAACGCACATACACAGGATGCCTATCATCATATATCAATAAACATTTAAATAATCGTTCATTCAACGCGTCTCCTTTCAACGCATTGACGGCAGCAACCAAATCGGCATCATCTTGAATCCATTTTTTAAAATGTTCAGGAGTCAAATCCGCAATCGCCCCATTTTCAAACAAAAGTATTTTTTCATGAATGATAACACGTTCATTTTCAATGATTTTTGAAATAAATGGAATCCCATTCAACGGATTGTACGCAGTAATCGGGACGCGCACGATTTGAATCGTTTCGTATGAAAAATAGCAAATCTTCCCGCGCAATTGCAGCCCTGCAAAGGCAGTCAACGGTTTTTGCAACGCCGTTTTCGACAACCGCAAGTAAGGAATCCCATCCAAAACAACGCCCCAAACCGAATCAGGCACAATCGCCACACCCGTTTTGCGGACGGTGAGGTGTTCCACTTGGGTTAGAAAAGTTTGCGGATTCGTCAAAACGCCCACATCCAAACTATCCCAAGCCCAAGTCGGTCGATTTTTTTGCCATTCCTCAAACGTTTTGTAAACGCCATTGCGGAATTTAAAATTTTTAGTAATGGGTTCTGCCATTTGCGCTTGCACCTGCAAAGCACAAAAATAACATAAAAAATGGATTATCAAATAGTTGCGTTGTAACACGATTTGTTTTTTTTATTTTTTTAAACCTTGGTTTTAACGTCGTCTCTTAAAAATCCCGAAGGGATGACCCTTTTGTAGCTACCAAAATGACATCCCTTTGGGATTTTTATGCAAAACCTCGACGACGTTATACTTTACGCAAAATTACCCGATACGCAAAGCATCTTATCGAAATTATATTTTAATTTTTACTTTTTCCCAAGTACGATATTGGGCAGTTTCGTTAAAAATGTGTTTTAAAATCTGCTCATCCTCCTCTGTCAACGTAATATGACGGCGTTCTGTCACGCGTTGCGCCGTATCATATGCTTTTTCAAAACGATACGTTTCAAACCCACTTGACCCGCCCCAACTAAAAGACGGAATAAAATTGCGCGGATAACTCCCGCCATACACATTCGCACTCACGCCTACTACCGTTCCCGTATTAAACATGGTATTAATACCACTTTTAGAATGGTCACCCATAATCAAGCCCAAAAATTGCAAACCCGTTTTCACAAATTTATTTTCATCATACGACCATAATTTCACGGGCTCATAATTGTTTTTGAGGTTAGAAGTATTCGTATCCGCGCCCAAATTGCACCATTCGCCCAAGACCGAATTGCCCAAATACCCATCATGCCCCTTATTCGAGTAGCCTAACAACACCGAATTGCCGATTTCGCCGCCCGCTTTGCAGTGCGGTCCAATCGTCGTTGCGCCATAAATCTTCGCGCCCATTTTAAGGGTCGATTCCTCACAAAGTGCTAAACCACCGCGCACCAAACAGCCCTCCATCACTTCTGAATCTTTGCCGAGATAGATGGGACCACTTTTCGTGTTGAAAATCGAACCTTCCGCTTTCGCTCCCGATTCCAAAAAAATCAAATTCGGGTCACCTATGACTTGATTCGTTTTACTCAATGATTGAGATTTGCGGTTGTGTGTTAATAAGGCAAAATCATTTTTAATTTCAACGTCATTCATCTGAAAAATATCCCATACGTGTTTGATTTCGCGGATAGGTGTATCTTCCACTTCAATGCCTTTTAACTCATCTATATCATTCTCTTCTATGAGGTTATATAATTGCAATTCACTCATACGTGCTGCGATTAATTCTCCTTGTTTCAATAAAGCCTGATTCGGCTCTAATTGAAGAATGAGTTTACAAAGCCTTTCTGTTGGCATGATTGAACCGTCAATGATATAATTATCTGCCGATATATGAATAGGGAATTTATCCGACAAATACGGTTGCGTAATGTGGGAAACACGCGCTTTCAAATGCTTCTCCCACTTTTCCCGCAACGTTAGGATGCCCACCCGCAGTTCGCAAACAGGGCGCGTAAACACTAAGGGCAATAGATGATTGCGCAAATCATTGTCAAACAAAATAATATTTTTCATACCGAATTAGCTGATTTGGATGCGGCAAAGGTCTAAATTTTTTTGGAAACTACAAAGCCCAGCCCCAAGTTTCGGAAAGAGCCTTTTTTGAATAACTTTCGGAAAATTGAAAATTTTCCGAAAGTTATTCAAACTTTTTGATTTAAATGGTCGATCCAAGCCACTGCTTTTTCAAATCGATTTGCCCAATTCCCACTTAGGAGTTGATACGGAATCGCCTGCGCCGCCAATGTATCCAAATGCACTTGATGTAAACGATTGCGGCGGCGCACCGTCAAACGCGTCCCATCTTGCACAAACGGGACATCCTTATCCAAAAACAAATGCCCCCGAAATTGATTCGCTTTTTTTACAAAATCATTGATTACCAATGGTTTACCAAATAAAAATTGAGCATAGGCTTGGGTAGTGCGCACATCGGTATCGACAAAAAGGTATTTATGAGCCGTTTTGACTTGCTGTTCAATCGCTTCAGCATGTCGGTTTGCGATTTGTTCGAGGTGCTTTTCGGTACATAGATCTGTTTGCGGCACGATTTCCCGACCTACTTCTGCTACATAATTGGTTTGGTAATGTCGTGCTAAACGCTCCGTCAACGTAGATTTGCCTGTAGATTCCGTTCCGCAAATACAGATTTTTTGTACAAAAAACGGACGCGCCGCAGGTGCAATCGACTCCCAATGTGCCACAGGTTGTTTTAAAATGCCACTTGCCGAAATAGGATTGGAATGACGGTCTAATTCATATGGAATATGTTTGCAATGCAAATATTCCGCTAAATAATCGCCATAACGTTCCGAAGTGAAAAGGACATCCATATGCGGCACGATTTTTTGGATTTTCGCCGCCCATATTTTGGATACAATCCGCGACGAAACCGACGTATTGGGCAATTCGGATTCTACATATTCCAATAAAATAATTTGAATCGGCAACATCGGAAAGGAATTTTGCAACCATTCCAAACGCGTTTTGCCATCAATGGACTCTTTTTCAGAGGCGCAAAGCAAAATAAGGAGTTTATCACAATGTTTCAACGCAAATTGTATCAAACCAAGATGCCCAACATGTAAAGGATGGAATTTGCCTAAAAGGAAACCCGTTTTCATCGTATGATTTTTTTTAATTAATTATGAATCGCTCGAAATAGGATGCTTATGATTTCAAAGATTGGAAGGATGTTTGGAGTTGAATAACGCAAATGCGAACTCCTTGTAATCCTTGCAATCATAAGCATCCTATTTCAAACCTTTTCCAGTTGTAACAACCGCAGCGCGGCGTTAAAGTTAAGTTAAGAGGTGTGACCACCGCAAAATAGAGGAACTAATTTCCAAAAGCCCCTGTTTGAGCAATTGTTACTTCGCCAAAATGTTAAACAAACATGGAACCTATTAAAGTTGCTATCATCGAGGACAATCGCTATTTGCGAGAAGGGATGACTTCTCTTTTGAATTTCACTCAGGGTTTTCAATGCGTCGGCGCGTATCCCGATGCGACGGATATTGTTTATAACATCCGTCGTGCCGCGCCGCAGGTTGTGTTGATGGACATCGATTTGCCCAGTAAAATGAATGGCATTGATGCAACCCAACAATTACGGGCGACTTTCCCTGATATTTATATCTTGATTCAGACGATTTTCGAGGATGAAAACAGGATTTGCCAAGCGATTGATGCTGGCGCGGCAGGTTATGTGTTGAAAAATATTCCGCCGACCAAATTATTGGAAGCGATTGCGGATACCGCCGCAGGTGGCGCGTCGATGAGTCCGCCTATTGCCAAAAAAATGATGGAACTTCTACGCAAATCCAAATTAACATCGATTTTATCTCCTAAAACAAAATTAAATACGCAACAATTAACCAAATGCCAACTTAAAGTAGCAGAAAGTATTGCCACAGGCAAGAGTTATAAAATGGTAGCGGAGGATTTGGGCATCACGGTGGACGCGATTAAATTCCATTTGAAGAATATTTATGCGATTTTAGAGATTGATAATCGCTATGAATTGGCAGACGCACTGAAAAAAGTATAAATTGGAGTCAGGAAATAAATTTCCTAACTCCAATTACTAAGGTTTCGTGAAAACTGATGCGTTTTTAATTGGAATGATAAGTACTTCAGATTTCGGAATGCGTATAAATCTAAAACGCGCAAGAGAAAGGGACACCTTCGGTTCGTTTAGTCCCTTGCGCGTTTTAGAACAAAAGGTATCATCATCCGAACCTTTACTGGTTTGGGGCATAAGGCAAAATTTGCTTACACTCATTGTCCACATATACCAAACAAAATCCTAATAAATTTGGGCGTTGAAACCTTGCCAATTGCATATAGTCGGCTAATTGAACCGTCGCTTTTTCGATAACATGCTCTAACAAAGGTTTTACAGGAATGGGTTTCGGCATAGGCGGCGGCGGCAGCACTTTCGGTTTTCGGCTTTTAGCAACCTTTTTCGTAGAAACAGGGGTTGGTGGATCTACGATTTTGTCGTCTTTATCAACCCATTTGTCTGCATTTTCCTTTTTGATGTATTTTAATTCAATTAAAACCTCATGTTTGATGTTGACTTGTGGAATGCGCTCTAAAAAAATATCAATAAACCGCTTTTCCACTTCATATTCGCTCCGAATCAAGTAATTTTCATACGGAAACAGCAAGCCAACCACCAAGGTTTTGAGGTGTTTTTCATTGTAACCAAAATTATCGCGATTCGAATGCGCTTTTTGCAAGGCTTCCCCGACCCAACGTGCAAACGGTTCGATGTGCCCGTGCATCACTAAGGCTCGAATGGCATCTCGAATCTCGTATTGAATCGTCCCATATGCCATCCCCAAATGCAACGCCACAAAATAATCATAATACAAACTTTTAATCACATAATTCGGCATTTGAAACGTATAATCATTGCCAAAAGCCGATTTCAACGTCGTCATCCCCGTATAAAAAAGCATACTCCAAATTTCTTTGAGTCCGAACCCAATCGCCACATTAAAACGGTCGGTCAAGTAACTTTTGATTTCGCCCGTTTCTAAAAACGTCGTCAAATAGGCTAAACCCGTTT
>JBDLWG010000296.1:0-3529 GCA_039804385.1 Bacteroidota bacterium | reverse complement strand
ATCGATTGGGTGATTTAAAAACAAATAGTTTTAAAGAATTGTGGCAAGCCAAACCGTATCAACAGTTCCGAACCGACCTTTTGCGCGGGCGCGACCAAATTGATATTTGTCAAAATTGTACGGAAGGTTGTAAAGTGTGGGCGTAATTACGATACGAATTGGAACGCGGATGACACGGATTAGGCGAATTTTCACGGATTTTTTCAAAAAATCTGTGAAAATCCGCCCCATCCGCGTCATCCGCGTTCCAATTCACCCTATACGGATTTTTTCAAAAAATTCGTGAAAATTCGTCCAATCCGCGTCATCCGCGTTCCAATTTACCCTATACGGATTTTTTCAAAAAATTCGTGAAAATTCGTCCAATCCGCGTCATCCGCGTTCCAATTTACCCTATTTCAAACCCAATTTTTGTTTGACCAAAGGCGCGACATCTTCCTTTTCATTGGTAAACAACATGGTTCCAGAAGCCGTATCGAAAATATAATCATATTTATTTTCTTTGCCGACAGCTTGAATTGCCTTATTAATTTTTTCGATAATGGGTTGCAACAAGGCTTGGCGTTGCGCATTGACTTTTTGCTCTGCCTCTTGCGCCCCTCTGCGGATTTGTTCTTCCTCTTTGCTCAGTTGTTCGCCCTGTCTTTTTTCTTCGGAAGGCGACAATTTACCTTCTTTTCGGTCTTGAATGAACTGTTTTGCACGCGGTTCAAACATTTTTTGCAACAATTCGATTTGGTCTGACAAGGATTTGCGGTACAATGCCAACGAAGAATCGGCTTTCAATACTTCGGGCATTTTTTCCAACATATTGCCAGAATTTAAATACCCAATTTTCTGCGCTTGCACCGAATGACTCAATGCACAAACGAGCGTACTCACTAAAAATAATGCAACAATTTTCATTTCTTATGACTGTAAGTTTAAATATGATATTGGTAGAAAATTTTGTTAGATGCTTTTTTGCAAGGAAACATTTCAAGATGCTTTTCATTGCGACGCAAAAGTAAAAATAAGTTTCTAATTGACAGGAATATTGGCACTCGAATTGCGCGGAAGCATGGATTATTTAAAATATTTTTTTAAATCAAAAACCATTTTCACCCATGCGTACATGGCACATTTTACTCATTAGTTTTTTGGTGATTGCTCAATTGTCCGCTCAAAATGGCGCACAAACGATTGAAACCTACCTCACCGAACAAAAAATCAAGGCTCAAAAAATCAAGGAAGGTTTGTACCTAACCGTCGAGACGGAGGGCAAAGGTGCGCCTACTAAAATTGGTAACTATTTGAAAATCAATTATGTAGGCAAATTATTGAACGAAAAAATATTTGATGTTTCGCCTCAAAATGAACCTTTTGTGTTTCGCTTGGGCTATCGGCAAGTGATTTCGGGTTGGGAAACGGCGATTGCGACGTTGAAAATAGGGTCGAAAGTGACGCTTTTTATGAATCCCAATTGGGGTTATGGCAGCACAGGGGCGGATGAAAGTGTGCCGCCGAATGCACCGTTGCGTTTTGAAATTGAATTGTTGGAAGCGATGAGCGATGCCGAATACGATAAGTACATGAAGCAAATGGAGGCAAAGGCGCGGGCGGATTTTGAGGGCAAACAAAATGTGCAATTCATCCAAGATAAAAAGTTGATTGATGAGTACGCAAGTACTAAAAAATTGAAAATCAATCGATTATCATCTGGTTTGAGTTACATCATTACTAAAAATGGCAAAGGCGCGACCGCAAAATCGGGCGACCAAGTGACCGTTCATTATGAAGGCAGCTTTTTAGATGGCAAAATGTTTGATGCAACAAAAGGAAAATCGCCTTTTCAATTCGTATTGGGTTTCAAAAAAACGATTGCAGGTTGGGAAGAAGGGTTGAAATTTTTCAATAAAGGCAGTGAAGGCATTTTCTTGATTCCATCAAGATTGGGTTACGGCGCGACTCCATTAGATGATGGGAAAACGGTGGTTCCAAGTAATTCGGTTTTGATTTTTAAAATCCAAGTCTTGGATGTGGCAAAACCTAAATATTAAAACTTGGGTTCTTTGGATTGTTTTAATTCAAAGAACCCATTCCATTTTTAGAGAAAAAACACTTAGTATATGACAAAAAAGAAAATGTGGGTGATGGATGTACGGATTTCACGGATTTCACGGATTTTTTTGAAAAAATCCGTGAAATCTGTACATCCATCTTTTTTGTCATGTACTAAGGAAAAAACAGGAATTTCCGCTTTGGGAAATTTTTGAAATAAGAGGCTCATCAGTTCAAAGATTGGCAGGATGCTTTCGGTTGAAAAGTGCCAATGAGGGCTTCAAATATCCTTTTTATCCTTCAAATCATCAGCATCCTATTTCAGAAATTGCTGCTAAAATATTGATTTTCAAGGTCGTATAACGTTTGGAGGGTTTGAAATCCTCCAAACGTTGTTGTTGATTATTTTAGCTCCCTTGGTTGTCCGCTTCGGTCATCCTAAAAATCCTAATTCAGACCTTACCGCGATTATTATTTGTTAAAAATATATTATTCACAAACAAAATATTATTTGTTAAAAATATATTTTTTTAAAATTTATGATTATTAAAATCAAAAAATCTTTAAAATCAAAAAGAAATATTTGGAGTATCCAAATTAATGCGTAATATTACACCGAAATTTTACTAATCTAATAACCAATCTATTTTTTAATGTAGGATAGATTGGCGCAAATGTTTTTTTAGAAACTCAACTTTAAAATTTTCGGACTCATGGTCAAAGCGACTCGTTTTTTTGCCCTGCTTGTGTTGTTATTTACCGCAAGCGTTACTTGGGCGCAATCCACTCTTAAAGGCTCTGTCAAAGATGCAACAGGTGGACTTCCAGGTGTTTCCATTGTTAAAAAAGGCACTACCACAGGTACAATTACGGACGGCGATGGCAACTATACGTTGAAATTGCCGAATGGTACACATGAAATCGTTTTTTCATTCATCGGCTTTGCACCTATTACGAAATCGGTGACGCTTGATGGAACGGAAATGACTTTGGATGTTGTGATGAGTGCAGGCGATAACGCATTAGGAGAAGTTGTCATCTCTACGGGTAGCCGTAATACGCAACGGACGGTGACGGATTCACCGCTTCCGATTGATATTTTGAATACCAATGACTTGCGCAGCACAGGTCAACAATCGTTTGACAAAGCATTACAATACCGCGTTCCATCGTTTAACTCGGTGAATACGCCTGTAAATGACGCAACTACGTTGTTAGACCCTTACGAAATCCGTAATATGGGACCCAGCCGTACCTTAATTTTGATTAATGGCAAACGGAAAAACTTGAGTTCTTTATTATACGTACAGTTTTCTCCTGGTCGTGGTGAAACGGGCGTTGACTTATCAGCGATTCCGAATGATGCGATTAAGCGTGTAGAAATTTTGCGTGATGGTGCATCTGCTCAATACGGTTCGGATGCGATTGCGGGCGTTATGAACGTCATTTTGAAAGACAAATATGAATATTCTTCTTTGAATATCAATAC
>JBDLWG010000295.1:0-4072 GCA_039804385.1 Bacteroidota bacterium | reverse complement strand
ACGAAGATTTGAGGACTTCGGGCAATTCCTTTCTGCACGATAACGCAGATTAATTCAACGGTTTTTCGTAAATCATTCATATCCGATGCCTTGTCTCCAGTAATGGGACGAGGCTTTTTTTTTGATTTTTTTGAAATAAAAATTTAAGTTGTTCAATAGATTCAAAATATAATAGGGTTTGTGAAATAAATTTTTAAGTTTTGTGCTTTCAAAAAAGGGCGTATCTTTGTCAATGATTCGATTTCTGTATCATTCATTAAACTAAGTTCCGATGACGAAATTACAAGTTCAATCCGAAATGAATGCTCAAAGTATGCTTTTGACTGTCGCACAATTGCCGTTAAATGAGTTGGAACAATTTATTCATGAATTGAACCGCCTTTTGACACGCAAAAAAACGGAAGCTATTCTTCAAAAAGACAAAATTTTAATCAGTAAAATCAATTATTTTTAGTTTTGCAATCATTTTAAAAATAGGATTACCAATGAATATCAATAAAAGCATTATGGATCAACGCATTACGAAAATAATTGCTGAAAATCCGCAATGGTTCAGTGATCATCGAGTCGTCAATGATGCTGGAAAAAAAATATCACGCGCCTTTTTAATGCTTGGAGTGGCTTCTTATTTGGATATTGCATTGGATGCCGCGTATGCTTGTTTGACCGATGAAGGCAATGACGCAGGCATTGATGCCGTTTATATTGGAGACACCAGTGAAACCGAATTTAGTCTTGTGCTGTTTCAATCCAAATATTATACGGGTAAAAAAATGGAAAATGATTCTAATTTTGAAGAAAATGCCATTGTCAAAATGATATATGCTTTGAATTTGATTTTCGATAATCATGCCCAAATTACGTTTAATGATAAATTGAGAAGGAAAATCGCTGAAATTCAATCGCTTTCTTATAATGATTATTTGTTGCCACAAGTGAAATGTGTCATGTTAAGCAATGGTATCAAGTGGACTTCTATTGCGCAACAAAAAATGGATCATTACTCCAAAGATAACCAATATACGGATTTTGAGTTTTTTAACCATGATGATATTTTAAACTATATTCAAAGTCGCAAAAGTATCAAAGCAGATTTGAAGTTGAGTGGGAAAGCACTTACGGAAGTTTTGCCTAATTTTAAACGCGTTTTGCTTGGTAAAATCAATGTTACAGAAATTGGGGCATTGTTTGACAAACATAAAGATCATTTATTGGAACGCAATATTCGGAAATATTTAGGTTTAAATAAAAATCGAATCAATCGGAAGATTAAAGAAACGCTTTTAAGCCCCGATAAAGAAAATTTTTATTTGTATAATAACGGTATTACCATGATTTGCAGCAAATTTAGAGAAAATGGTTTTGCTACGAATTGGGTTGTCAAGACAGAGGATTTGCAAATTATCAATGGCGGACAAACTTGCAAAACCATTCAACACACGATTGAAGAAAATCCATTATTAGATTATTCCAATTCGTATGTACTGATTCGTTTATATGAAATTGATAATGAAGACGAACAAGTGATTACAGATATTATTCTTTCAACGAATAATCAAAGTCCTGTGGATTTGCGGGATTTGAAAGCGAATGATGTAATTCAAAAAAAACTTGAAACGGCGATACACGATTTAGGTTTTTCTTATAAGCGAAAAAGAGAAACTATTTTTCATCATTCGGATACGATTTTGGCATCTGTGGCGGCGGAGGCTGTTTTGACGATTTGGCGCGCTTGCCCGCATATTGCGAAGTACAAACGAGCAGAACTTTTTGGAAAGTATTATGATAAAATATTTACAGAACTCAATGCAAGTCAAACAATTATAGCCGTTTTAATTTTTCGCTTTTGTGATAATCAACGGCGGCGTGAAAGTTTGATTGAAATCTATCCGCATCTATCCTATAGTTATCATTTGATGGCGATGTTGATTGGAAGATTATTATTAAAAGCACATCAGTTATCATTGCCGCAATTGACTCATAAAAATTTTGAAAATCTTAAAATTTATTTTGATGCGAATAAAAATGTTTTATTTGAAAAATCGAATCAAATTGTTTTAAATGTTTTAGAACAACAATATGGCAGCGCGGCTTCAAACATAGAATTGCGGAAATTAGCTGCCACGTTTAGAAAAAATGAAACGATTGCTGAATCACTTGCAAATTTATAGTATTTATTTTGCAATAATTTTAATGTTTTCAAACACCACTTTTCATTTTTAGTCTTTTCAACTCGTTTAAACCAAACCCCAATTGAGTTGTTTAAGATTCGGAATCATTGATTTTCAAGCCCTTAAATCCGAAATTATGCTAAAAATACCGTATGGGAAAAGCGATTATAAAACCATTGTTGAGGATGAATACTTCTATCAAGACCGAACGAATTATATCCAAACACTGGAAAATTGGGATGCTACCTATTTAGTGTATCTGCGCCCGCGTCGGTTTGGGAAAAGCCTGTTGATTTCGATGCTGCATTGTTATTATGGTGTGGAATACCAAAAAGATTTTAATCCTCTTTTTTCAAATACTTATATTGGCAAAAATCCGACGCGGCGTGCCAATCTCTATAAAGTGCTGCGCTTTGATTTTAGTGGGATTGACACCGTAACTGAACAAGATACGTATGATGGTTTTTTAAGTAATGTTTTTAAAGGTTGTGAAAATTTTATAAATCAATATAAAAATTATTTTTCGACCGAACAGAAAAGAGAAATTTTGAGTCAAAAAAAGCCCAATGAAATGATTAAATCATTGCTTCATCGGGTTCATGTACAGGATTTGAAACAAAAAGTTTATATTTTAATTGATGAGTATGACCATTTTGCGAATCAACTGATTGCCTTTAACTACGGTTATTTTTTAGATATTGTCACTCAAAATGGCTATGTTCGGACTTTTTATGAGGTGCTGAAAATGTACACAGGCATTGGCTTGGTGGAACGCATTTTCATTACAGGCGTTTCGCCAGTGACGCTGGATAGTTTAACGAGTGGATTTAATATTTCTAAAAATATTAGTTTAACCGCGCCTTTTCATCAAATGGTTGGCTTTGACGAAACGGAAGTCGAACAAATTTTAGTAGGGATTGGGATGCCGCAAGCCGACCTTAAGAAAGCATTAGAAGATTTGCGCTTATGGTACAACGGCTACTTATTTTGCATTGATTTGGATAAACGGGTATATAATCCCAGCATGGTTTTCTATTTTGCTGCTGAATATGCATTGCGAAAAGCCTATCCTCGAACCCTTCTGGATTCTAATATTGCTTCTGATTACAGCAAAATTCAAAATTTATTTAATATTCAAGGCAATGCGGAACCATATTCAGTAGTTTTAAAAGCATTATTAGAGCAAGGAGAAGTTTCGGCAACGTTAACGGATCAATTTAGTTTTAAACGCGGTTTTACACAAGATGACCTTGTCAGTCTCTTGTTTTATATGGGTTTTCTGACGATTAAGAGCGAAGAATTGGGCACATACGCTTTTTCATTTCCAAATTATGTGATTAAAAAACTATATGCGGATTTTTTTCTCCAATCTATTGTGGAAAAAAACGCTTTACCTTTTGATAACCGACCTGTCAATGAGGGCATCAAAGACATGGCACGAACAGGGAATCCCAAAACTTTTTTTGAGCAAGCTCAATTAATTGTGAAATATTTTTCGACCCGTGATAGTGCGCATTTTAATGAAAGTACCCTTAAAGCAATCATTATCAGCTTATTACATCAACAACGATTTTATTATATTCATTCGGAGTACGAAACCGATTGGACGTATATGGATGTGTATTTGGAAACGATTCGGGGACAAAAAACGCCATTTGAAATAGCGATGGAATTAAAATACGTGCCCAAAGGAGGCAAAAAAGCGATAGATACGCTTTTGAATGCAGCCAAAATCCAATTACAAGGTTATTTAGATACGCCTAAATTCAATACTCGAACCAATTTAAAATCGTTTGTCGTGGTCGTTGCGGGAGCAAAATTGGAATGGAGAGCCATTTGAATTAAGATTTGTGGGGTTTTTGTAAACTGCTTTAAAAGAACGACTGTTTTGGATAGTGAAG
>JBDLWG010000294.1:0-16900 GCA_039804385.1 Bacteroidota bacterium | reverse complement strand
TTGATTTGGAAACGATTTGATGATAAAGGTTATTGGACATTCGTTTTAAGTCGCAATATGTTGAATAACAAGAGTTATAAATATTACAAAAATAATTCAAATAATGAAAAAATCTTAGATTACGTTTCCCAAGAAATCGAAAATAAGGCGCGTGCAGAACGAACACAACGTTTCGGCGATTACAAATTGGTCTATGGAGTCGGTAGCGAATGGGTCAAATATAACAATAAAACGTATCAAAAATTTTCAAATCAAAACACATACAATTATCAATCGGCATTTAATGCGTTGAAATACAATGCTTTTGCACAATTGGCAAAAAAGTCATTGGACAATCGGTTGACATTAAGTATTGGGATTCGCACAGACGGGACGACTTATAATACACATATGAGTAATCCATTGAATCAATTCAGTCCGCGTTTATCGGCGGCTTACGCACTTACGCCCGCCCTTTCGGTCAATTTCAATACAGGGATTTATTATCAATTGCCCGCTTATACGGTCATGGGTTTCCAACAAAATAATGTTTTTGTGAATAAAGATGCGTTAAAATTCATCCGCAGCAGTCATGTGGTGGGTGGTTTTGAATACAATACGCCTTTTGATTCCAAAATCACGATTGAAGGTTACTATAAAGGTTATGAAAATTATCCTTTTTTATTGGGGCAACCTGCGGATAGCATTGTATTAGCCAATTTGGGTGGCGATTTTGGGGTGATTGGCAATCAAAAAGCCGTTTCGCAATCGAAAGGGCGGAGTTTTGGATTAGAATTTTTATTCCAACAACGCCTTTACAAAGGTTTTTATGGAATTGTCGCTTATACACTTGGGAAAAGTGAGTTTCAAGACAAAAAACAACAATATGTGGTATCTTCATGGGATAGTCGGCACATCATAGCGTTGACTTTAGGGAAACAATTGGGGCGCAATTGGGAAATTGGAGCGAAATTGCGGTATCAAACAGGGTTGCCCTACACGCCAGATGCGGCATTTTCCAATATCAAAAATATTTGGGATAGAGCAGGACGCGCTTTGCCCGATTACAATTTGTTGAATACGGCGCGGACAAATGCCATTAATACATTGGATTTTCGGGTCGATAAGAAGTGGTTTTACAAAAAAACAACTTGGAATTTGTATTTGGACATTCAAAATGCACTCGGAAGTGCTGTGGCGCGGGAGATTCACATTTTGGACAGACCGTTAGACGCGCTCAAAAATCCGATTGGGGAAGCACCGACCTATTTGGATGCGAATGGCGTAGAACGGTATCGCTGGAAAACGATTGATACGGCAACAGGCAATTTAATTCCGTCGATTGGCTTGACGGTAGAATTTTAGGACTTTACGAACACTTACGTAAAGTCCCCCATTTTGATAGGACTTTACGTAAGTGTTCGTAAAGTGTTCGTAAAGTCCCCCATTTGGATAGGACTTTACGAACACTTACGTAAAGTCCCCCTTTTTGATAGGACTTTGCGAACACTTACGTAAAGTCCCATTTATTTTAACAAAATCATAACATATCAGTCACACCTTTTTCATTCTTGCCTTGTACGTACATTCCAATAAAATAATTTATTTGTTAAAAAAATATGTGTAATCTATTTCCCATGTTGTGGTCGTTCAAAACGCGAATCAATCCACGATATTAGACGGATTTACGATACGCGGCGGAAATGCCAATGGAAATAGTGATTTTCTGGGCATTTCGCAAGGCAATCTTCAAGGTGCGGGCGTATTTCAACAAGGTGGAAATGGTTATTTCACGCTATCGAATTGCGTTGTGAAGGAAAACAAAGCTGTTGACAATGGCGGCGGGATGTACAGTCGTTTTGCCAAAACCAAAATTCAAGATTGTCAATTGACCAAACAATCCTCCACACGCGGCGGCGTTTTCAACCGAGATGGCATTGCTGAAATCACCAATTGTTCCTTTACGGAAAATGATGCAGCACAAGGCGGAGCCGTCATGGATGTCAATCAAACCAGCGTTTATACCGATTGTACTTTTACGCGCAATACCGCAACAGGTTCTGCGATAGGCGGCGCGGCATCCTTTGTCAATTCGACGATAACGGTTACGCGTTCCCAATTTTTAGAAAACACCGCTCCGAGAGGCGGCGCAATCCGCGTATCGAATGGGCAAGTTACGTTCAATAGTTGCCTTTTCAAACAAAATACCGCTACCGCAGAAGGCGGTGCGGCGTATTTAGACAGTGGTGGCAGTTCCCTATTTTCCAAAACCGTCTTTGAAAGCAATACCGCTCCCAAGGTGGGGGCATTCATCAAGCCGTTTTGCACCAAACGCAGGTTGAAAACAGCGTTTTTGTGAATAACACAGCAAGTGATGTGGGTGGCGCGATTTACATGCGGCAACAATTGTCGATGGGTAATTCCACTCTTTTCGGCAATACCGCAACCAATGATGCAGGCAGTATTTACAATTGGGACGGCGCGGCAACGATTCAAAATACCATCATTTGGGGCAATACAGGCGGCGCACCCACCACTTTAACCCGAACGGGTGCCAATGCAACCTTGACCATTATCCACAGCGATATTCAAGGAACGGGTGTTTTTACGGGCATGAATAATATCAATCAAAACCCTCTGCGCGTATGAACAAGCCAATCAACCGATTGCACCCACGATTAGCCTTGCAGCGAATGCGAGTCGTACTTGTGCAGGCGCACCAGTGCTTTTTACGGCAACGATTGCGAATGGTGGTGCGAATCCCATTTACCAATGGAAAAAAAATGGAGTGGATACGGTTTCCAATAGTTCAACGATTACCATCAACAATCAAGGTGAAACGATTACTTGTCAATTGACGAGTAATGCCGCTTGTGCGATGCCGAATCAATTGACAAGTAATGGTTTATCCGTGCCTGTGAATGTCGCATCCATAGAAACGATTATCAGTCGTAGTGTTTGTTATGGTGGTTTGGGCAGGATTGATATAAATGTGGCAACTGGAACCGCACCGCCGATGCAGTATCGTATCGACGGAGGCGCGTATCAATCCAATATCACTTATAATTTATTAGCAGGTTTACACACCGTTACGGTGCGTGATAATGATGGTTGTTTATTTCCATTAGCGGATCATTCGATTGGGCAACCGACCCAAATCGTGGCAAGTGTGAGTGCAGGCAACATTGCGCAAGCAGGCGGAACAACGATTTTAACCGTTACTGCAAGTGGTGGTTCTGGTACGTTGAATTATCAATTAAATGGAAGCGCGTATCAAACCAGCCATGAATTTACGGTGGGTGCTGGTAATTACATTGTTACGGTCAAGGATGGGCAAGGTTGTACGTTGGTATTAGCGTCTTTCAACGTTTCGGAGCCGCCGCCAATCGTTGCAAGTGCCGCCGCAGGAGCGATTTTGTGTCATAATGGAACGGCTACTTTGACAGTTACGGCAAGCGGAGGCGTTGCACCATTGAAGTATAGTTTGGATGGAGTTACCTACCAATCAAGCAATCTTTTTACAGTAAGTGGAGGCAATTATATCATTACAGTTCGAGATGCGAATCTGATAACGGTTCAAACGGCAAGTATCAATGTTGCGAATCCAACATTCGTTGCGGCAAGCGCGTCTACAGGAACGATTTTGTGTACCAATGGAACGACAACCTTGACGGTTACAGCAAGTGGTGGAACAGGCGTTTATACCTATTCGTTGAATGGTGGAACGCCGCAAAATGGCAATTCATTCACGGTCAGTGCTGGAAATCAAGTGGTTACGGTGAAAGATGCGAATGATTGTACCGTTCAAACGGCAAGTCTTAATGTTGCAAATCCAACATTCGTTGCGGCAAGCGCATCCGCAGGAACGATTTTGTGTACCAATGGAACGACCATTTTAACCGTTTTGGCAAGCGGTGGAACGGGTGCGTATTCTTATCGTTTAAATAATAGTGGAACGTATCAAATTGATAATCAATTTGTTGTCCGTGCTGGTACACATATCGTGACGGTGAAAGATGTCCATGATTGCACCATCACAACAACGCCTATCACCGTTTTAGAACCAACCCCTTTATCCGCAACAGCCTCCGCAGGGGCGATATTATGCTATAATGGAAATACGAATTTAACCATTGCGGCAAGCGGCGGAACGGGCGCATATGCCTATCGTTTAAATAATGAAGCGTATCAAATGGGGTATATTTTTGTGGTGAATGCAGGTACGCATATCGTGACGGTAAAAGATGCGAATCAGTGTACCGTTGAAACAGACTCCATCACGGTTGCCCAACCCAGCGCACTGACCGCAACCGCCCCTACCAATTTGATTTTATGCAATAACGGCACAACGCAATTAACCGTTTCTGCCAGTGGCGGCACAGGCGCGTATCAATACGCGTTGAATGGTGGAATCTACCAAGTTGGAAATAGCTTTGTCGTAGGCGCGGGCAATTATAGGGTGACGGTCAGAGATACCCATAATTGCGCTTTTACCACCCCATCCATCGTCGTTTCACAGCCTACTCGATTGACTGCAAGTGCCTCCGCAGGCACGATTTTATGTAAAAATGGAATGACCCATTTAACCGTTTTGGCAAACGGCGGCACAGGCGCGTACCAATATCGCTTGAATGGCGGCACTCCACAAAACAGCAATGTCTTTACCGTAAGTGCTGGAAATCAACTGGTTACGGTGCGCGATGCGAATGGTTGTAATGTAGAAACGATTGCGATAACGGTTTTTGAACCGAGTGCCATCATTGCAAGCAACAGTGCAGGCATCATCAATTGTCATGCAGGAACGACGCAATTGGTCGTGACGGCAAACGGCGGCACAGGTGCGTACACGTATCGTTTGAATCAGGGAGCATTTCAAATCGGAACGCTTTTTACGGTAGGCGCAGGTACGCATGCGGTCACGGTCAAAGATGCGAATGATTGTACTTTCACAACCATCCCTATCACCGTTTTAGAACCAACGGCACTGACGGCAAGGGACTCCGTAGGCACGATTTTGTGTCATGGCGGAACCACCGATTTGACGATTACAGCGAATGGCGGCACTGGTATCTATCAATATCGTTTGAATAACGGCACCTTCCAAAATGATAATAACTTTATCATAAGTGCTGGAAATCAATCCGTTACGATAAAAGATGCGAATCAATGTTCCATTCATTTGAATCCTATTCAAATCACACAGCCCGATACGCTCGTCGTTAGTCTGCAAGCCGATACCATGATATGTCCAGGCAGCACCACCGTTTTGACGGTCTCCATAACGGGCGGAACCCTGCCGTATGCGTATCAAATGAATCAAGCACCCTTGCGGCAATCGGACACCATGATAGTGCGCGACGGCATGTATCGCGCCCTGGCGCAAGATGCCAACTTATGTAAAGTGGAGTCGAAAGCGTTTCAAGTCCGAGAAGCGCGAGCGTTGGTAGGTAGTTTGATGTCGAGCGCGTTGGATTGCCATCCGAATAGCGAATTATTGTGTTACCCGAACCCATTTGTCAATGAATTGAGCATCGAATTTAACCTTTCCGAACCAAGCGATGTGGTCATCGAACTGTTGAATGTCCTCAATCAGCCCGTCAAAACGCTTGAACAAGGGATTTTGCCATCAGGACATTATGTATCGCGGTGGGATTTGATACCTTTGGCAGAAAATGCGTATTTTGTCACCTTGAAACTCAATGGCGTGCGCAGCAAATGGCAAAAAGTCGTTCGAGTGAGGCGATAAATTGGAAGGGGGACTTTACGTAAGTGTACGTAAAGTCCTATCAAAATGGGGGACTTTACGTAAGTGTTCGTAAAGTCCAAATGGGGGACTTTACGTAAGTGTTCGTAAAGTCCTATCAAAAAGGGGGACTTTACGTACGCTTACGTAAAGTCCTATTTTTATAATCCTCAAAATTGTTATTGAATGTCTAAAAATTTCTTATTTTTGCGCTTCTACTCAACTAAATCAGTCAACGGATGAAAAAAATGACTTTTTTTAAGGAGACGCTTAAAAATTGGCGTACAACGGGTGCGATTGTCCGAAGTTCCCAATATTTGTGTCAAGAAATGTTGCGCCCGATTGATTTTCAACAGGCGGTGGTCATCATCGAACTGGGGGCAGGTGATGGGGTTTTTACCCACGAATTGTTGAAAAAAATGCGTCCTGATGCCCGTTTATTGTGTTTTGAGATTCAACCTGTCTTTTGCGAAGTCCTGCGCGAAGTCAAAGACCCGCGTTTTATTTTGATTGAGGATTCCGCAGAATTGGTTGAAATGTACATGGCGCGGTATGAGTTGACCCAAGCCGATTATGTCCTTTCTGGGATTCCGTTTGTTTCTTTGCCTGATGAATTATCCTATTCGATTGTGGGTAATTGTTATAAAGTATTGAAAAAAGGTGGATTATATATTCAATTTCATTATGCTACGTTTATCAAAAAGATGTATCATAAAATTTTTGGCAACGTCGATATATCGTTTGTCCCGTTGAATTTCCCACCTGCATTTGTGATGATATGTGAAAAAAAATAAAAATGTTAAAACAAGATATCCGACTCCTTACACGAGCTCAATTGGAAGCGGCTTTATTGGAAATGGGGCAACCGCGTTTCCGAGCGCGTCAAATTGGGGATTGGCTTTGGAAAAAATCGGTTACGTCTTTCGAGGAAATGACGGATTTATCGAAACATTTGCGCGGCGTTTTAAACGAAAAGTTTGAAATAAAGGCGGTTTTGTTGGATAAAGTGCAATTTTCGGCGGATGGAACGGTGAAAAGTCGATTGCGCCTGCATGATGGTTTTTTGATAGAATCGGTTTTGATACCTGTGCCAGAGGATGAGCGTTATACGGCATGCGTTTCGTCGCAAGTCGGTTGCAGTTTGACGTGCAAATTTTGTGCAACAGGCAAAATGGGGCGTTTGCGCAACCTCGACCCTGCCGAAATTTACGACCAAGTGGTGTTGACGAATCGGCAATCAATGGAACGATACGGACATCCCTTGACGAATATTGTGTATATGGGCATGGGCGAACCGTTGCTGACGTATAAAAATGTAATGCAAAGTATTGAGTGGATTACGAGTCCTGACGGATTAAATATTTCGCCCAAGCGTATCACCGTTTCGACGGCGGGCATTGCCAAAATGATCCGAAAATTGGCGGATGATGGGGTGAAATTCAACCTTGCATTATCATTACACGCGGCTGATGATACCAAACGCAATGAAATTATGCCGATTAATGAGCATAATAATTTGGAAGCATTGGTTTCGGCATTGGATTATTTTTATCAAAAAACGAAAAATCGGATTACATTTGAATACATTGCGTTCCGAAATTTCAATGATTCGTTGCAAGATGCGGCGAATTTGGTTAAAATTTGTCGAAAAATCCCTGCACGAGTGAATATTATTGAATACAATCCGATTGATAATGCCGAATATGAAAAGGCGGATGATACGATGATTGACCGCTTTGCGCAACATTTGCGCGATAATCGGGTGGCGGTGACGGTTCGGAAAAGTCGTGGAAAGGATATTGATGCCGCGTGTGGACAATTAGCCAATAAGCAATAATATTTTTAGTGCGATACAATGGAAACACGGATGACACGGATTGATCGGATTTGAACGGATTTTTTTATTTTGATATAAGTTTACAATTGGCATCTATTTAAAAAATAAAAAATCCGTGCAAATCTGCTCAATCCGTGTCATCCGCGTTCCAATTGTATTATTATTAAATATAATAGTATTTATAAACCATTAATTATCAATTTATAATGAAGATTCAAAAACGAATTGCTGTCCTTGCAGGAGACGGCATCGGACCCGAAGTGATTGACCAAGCGATTAAAGTTTTGAAAGCGGTGGAAAAGACTTTTGGGGTTGATTTTATTTTCAAAAAAGGTTTAGTTGGGGCGGCGGCGATAGATGCTACGGGCAATCCGCTTCCTGACGAAACAATCACGCTTTGTGAGAAAAGTGACGCAATTTTATTTGGTGCTATCGGAGACCCCAAATATGACAATGACCCGAATGCCAAAGTCAGACCCGAACAAGGTTTGTTAAAATTGCGCAAAACGATGGGGCTTTTTTCCAATATCCGTCCTGTGAAAGCCTACGATACGTTGTTACACATTTCGCCGCTTAAAGCGGACAACATCAAAGGCGTTGATTTTGTGGTGTATCGGGAGTTGACGGGCGGGATTTATTTTGGCAAAAAAACGCGCAGTGCGGACGGTCAACATGCCTCTGATTTATGCGAATATTCCGCGCCTGAAGTGGAACGCATTGCAAATCAAGCATTTATGGCGGCAAGGTTGCGGCGCAAAAAGGTGACTTTGGTGGATAAAGCCAATGTTTTAGAGACCTCTCGGTTGTGGCGCGATGTGGTGAAAAAATTGGCGGTTTCGTATCCTGATATCGAATTAGACTTTTTGTTTGTGGATAATGCGGCGATGCAAATGATTTTGAATCCGCGTCAATTTGATATTATCCTTACGGAAAATATGTTTGGCGACATCATCAGTGATGAAGCGAGTGTGATTACGGGTTCTTTGGGATTGTTGCCGTCTGCGAGTGTGGGCGCGAAAACGGCGATGTTTGAACCAATTCATGGTTCGTATCCACAAGCGGCAGGCAAAAATATTGCAAATCCGATGGCAACCATCCTTTCTGCGGCAATGATGTTGGATTATTTTGGGTTGCACGAAGCAGCAGAAGCGATACGCAAATCCGTAGATATTTTGTTGGAACAGAATATTGTTACGAAAGAGTTGAATTGGGAGAAATATTATTCTACAACAGACATTGGTAATCGGGTTGCTGAACTCATTTTAAAACACAACCCTGTAAACACATAGGACACATAGAAGGACATAGGAAACATAGGACACATAGGTGCATTTTTCGAGGAATGTAACATTCCCCAAGAAATGCACCTATGTGTCCTCTGTCCTTCTATGTGTCCTATGTGTTAAAATGATAGATTATGAAAGTTGCAATTATAGATTATGGTGCGGGCAATGTCCGTTCCGTTTTGTTCGCATTGGAACGCTTGGGCGTTGAAGCCGTTTTGACGGACGATTTTCAAACCATTTGTTCCGCAGATAAAATTATTTTTCCTGGTCAGGGCGAAGCGCGGGCGGCGATGCGACAATTGCAAGCACGCGGTTTGGATAAACTGATTCCGCAATTGAAACAACCGTTTCTTGGCATTTGTATCGGCATGCAGCTTTTGTGTGAACATTCAGAAGAAAATAATACAAAATGTTTGGGTGTGATTCCGCAAAAAGTGCGTCTTTTCAAAGGACATGATTTGAAAGTACCGCATGTTGGTTGGAATACGGCTGCTGCCGCAACTTCTAATGCTCCGATTTGGCATGCAGATTCCAAATATTATTATTATGTGCATAGCTACTTCGTTGAAAAAGGCGATTTTACGACGCTGCGTTGCGATTATGGGAACGGTTTTTCGGCAGGTTTGCAGAAGGACAATTTCTATGCAGTGCAGTTTCATCCTGAGAAATCAGGGCGTGCCGGCGAATTATTATTAAACCAATTTTTAGAAATAAGATAATTTTTGTCATTCCGTAGGAAAGGGTTTCCTACGGAATGACAAAAATAAAATTGTAACTATGTACATCATTCCAGCTATAGATATTATCGGCGGCAAATGCGTCCGCTTAACACAAGGTGATTATAATCAAAAAATTACATATAATGAAAATCCATTAGAAGTTGCAAAACAATTTGAAGATGCTGGTTTGACGCGTTTGCATTTAGTGGATTTGGACGGCGCGAAAGCGGGTCATATTATCAATCACCGCGTTTTGGAGCGCATTGCGACGCATACTAAACTGCATATCGACTTTGGCGGCGGCTTGAAATCGGATAAAGATATTCAAATTGCTTTTAATGCGGGCGCGAAACAAATTACAGGGGGTACGGTTGCCGTCAAAAATCGGGAATTGTTTTTACATTGGTTAAAAACGTATTCTAATGAAACGATTATTTTGGGTGCAGATGTGCAACATGAAAAAATTGCTGTACACGGTTGGCAAGAACAATCGAATCTCCATTTGTCCGATTTTTTACAAGACTTTGTAAATCAAGGGATTCAATATGCGATTTGTACCGATATTTCCAAAGATGGCTTATTGAAAGGCGCGGCAACAGAGTTGTATCAACGCGTTTTACAACAATTTCCGACTTTAAAATTGATTGCAAGTGGCGGCGTAAGCACCTTAGACGACTTAAAACAATTGAAACAAATCGGTTGTTTTGGGGCAATTGTTGGCAAAGCCATTTATGAAAATCGGATTTCTTTAAAAGAACTTGTGAATTTGAATGCTTTGGATTGATTGATTGGATTTTTTTAAATAAAAACATAATTTATTGATAATCAACATGTTAACAAAGCGAATCATTCCTTGTCTCGACATCAAAGATGGGCGCACCGTCAAAGGAACGCAATTTGAAAACCTCCGCGATGCAGGCGACCCCGTAGAACTCGGCAAACGCTATTCCGATGAAGGCGCGGACGAATTGGTTTTTTTAGACATCACTGCCACCAATGAACGCCGAAAAACATTGGCGGCTTTGGTGCGGCGTATTGCTCGGAATCTGAATATTCCGTTCACCGTTGGCGGCGGGATTCGTTCTTTGGAGGACGTATTTGTATTGTTGGATAATGGTGCGGATAAAGTTTCTATTAATTCGGCAGCCGTCAAACGCCCCGAATTGATTCAAGAAATTGCACAAACCTTTGGAAATCAATGTGTTGTATTGGCGATTGATGCCAAACCCATTGCCGATGATTGGTTTGTGTATTTGAATGGCGGACGGGTTCAAACGCCGATTCGGTTATTGGATTGGGCGGTGCAAGGGGCGAAATTGGGCGCGGGCGAGATTCTATTTACGTCGATGGCGCATGATGGTACCAAACAAGGTTTTGCAAATACGGCTTTACGCCAAATTTCAGAGGTTGTTTCGATTCCTGTGATTGCCTCTGGCGGCGCGGGTACGATGCAAGATTTTTATGATACTTATACGATTGGTAAAGCAGATGCCGCCTTAGCAGCCAGTATTTTTCATTTCAAAGAAATCGAAATCGCTGATTTAAAGCGTTTTCTACATAACAAAAAAATACCAATTCGATTATAATTGAAAAGCAACAATCGAATCCCAAGCGCGACAAGTTGCAACTGCCGCACTTTTTACCACCACTTCGGTTTTTCAATTGAAAACGAATTTCGATCACAAAGTGCGGCAAGTTGCAACTTGCCGCACTTTTTCTCTTAATCCAATACTTTCCTAAAAAGGCAATGAATCTCTTGGGTCGGTCTCTAATCTGTGATGTATTATCAAATTTTTAATCTGTTTTATATAAGCCCCCAAACGCTCAAAATGGGTGAATTGGGCAGCCGTTAACTGCAAATTTGTTAAATTCGCATTCAAAAACAGGGGAATTTCAAGGGCTGTGGGCTGCATAATATCTATGCGCAGCGTCTCTAACGTTTTTAGGTCGAATAAAGGAGCTAATTCAATGGGTTCTATCAAGTAAGAAAGGTCTATGAACTTCAAGGATAAATTTTTAATTAAATACATAAACATTTGAAAATCAAAGTTTATGGGCGATTCGATGTGAATATGAGTGATAAAAGGCATGCGTTGTAAACCACTATACCCCAAATGCCAATCATAACTCATTACGAATAAATGAGCATGCTCATATATTGAATGAGTCGAAATGCTGTTCCTTTCGTTATGATGAAAAAATATCATTTTCTCCGCCACCACTGCATCAAAAAAATCAATATCAGGATGCATGTATAATCTTTCGTGCGCATAAGAATTTGTTATCATGTACGTTTGCCAGTGTTCCATGATATACGCCTGTAAATTTGCGGAAGCATATTGTTGGAAAAGGATTTGAGCCGTTATTCGCGTACTTTCGGTCGGATGTTTTAAAGAAATGGCAGTTAGATAACTCAATAGCGTCCGATTTGCGCCGCCGCCTTCGATGATTTCAAGGATTAAATCACAATTATCCACTTCTTGCGAACAAAGCAATTCTAAAATATTTTGATTTAAATCACGATTATCGCTCTCTATCAAAAACGGTGTTTCGTGTTCCAATTCATATTGTTTTAAAAAGGATTCTAAAACAAATTTTTTATTTTCACCCACTAAAAATGCCAAACCTTTGGAATATCCCAGCGTGTTGCCCACAAAAATATGGGTTGCTTTTTCCCAAACAGAGGTGATTTTTGCTCCTTTTTGGGTCAAAGTCGTTTCCAAAACCGTCAAATTCCGCCAAATTGGTTTGCCCAAAATGTAAAAAACAAGCCCATTCAAATTCGCCCGTTCTGCAAAAGGGTTTTCTACAAAAGCCTCTAAACCGATTGTCTGTTCTATCAAGAGTCCAAAAGCCAACATTTTGTGTTGTGGATTGGGTAATTGCATCCTTCCAATGCGACTAACAGCTTTCTCAATGACCCTCATTTGGGGTGCGCCACTGCTGATTTTGATTTTGTTGCGGTCTAAAAGAATCCATTCTAACGGAATTTCAATATTATTTTGATTAAAATTCAAGGTTGCATGGTTTAAACGATTCAAATCCGCTATATTTTTGGGAATTTGTATATCCGTTATGCCTACAACAACCGATTCTAAATGGGGCAAATGCGCCATCCAACCCAATAAATCTTGCAAAGAAATGGCGTTTTCCAAATGAATCGAATGAATGGTGCTTGGAAAAGGCAGTGATTGAACTTCAAAAAGCGTTTGTGGCAGATAAATAGTGTTCAAATACGGCAATTGTGCCATCGCTTGTGGCAAATCCAAAGCGGGCAAGTTGGTAAAATTGAAATATTGCAATTTTTTCAATGCTTTAAAACCTTCAGGCAATTTTTGAATGTGTTGATTGTGACCAAGCTCCAAAGATTCTAAATGGATTAAAGTCGTCAAATCGAATATCGATTCAGGGGAGGGCAAATCAATGACTAACTGTTTGAGCCAAGTCATTTGCTTGATTTGCTGCATATCTACTTGAAAACCATTGTTTTTTAAATGTAAATAATGAATCTGTTTCGCCCTGTAAAGCGATGGCGGATACGCGCTCAAACCAGTACAAGCATCTAAATACAGTTTTTTCAAAGCCGTTAATTGGTCTAAAACGTCTGGAAATGCCTTCAACGAACCCAATAAAGACAAATTTAACTCAACAAGTTGTTTTAAATTTCCAATTTCAGGAGCTATTTTTTGGAGTCTTTCCATGTAATGAATCGTTAAAGATTGCAAATTCGTGTACGCACCGATTTCGGCAGGGATTTCCGTAGTGATTTCAGTGCCGTGCGGAACGGCATAGATAGACATCGTATCGATAGGATGAATATTCGCGCCAACCCGAATTTGATTTTCAAGCGACATTGGATTATTGTCCAAATAAACTGCCTTCAAATGATTCAATTGGTAAAAAACATCGGGCAATCGATGCAAGTGCATCTGCCGCAAATCCAACATTTGCAAATTGGGCAGCGCTGCCAAAACTCCAAACGCTTGCGTAAGGTCTAATTTCGCATTGCCGCCGAGCGTAATGACTTTCAACTGCGTCAATTGCGCCAAACTCGAAGGCAATTTGGTAAATTGATTCCCAAAAAGATGCAAAATTCTTAAAGATTTCAATTGCCCCAAGGTTTCGGGCAACTCCAATAACAAACAATTTTCAAGGTGCAATTCTTCCAATTGCGATAACGCGCTTATTTCGGCGGGCAATTGTTGAATCGGATTATGCGATAAAATTAAATGTGTTAATTGGGTACAACCCAAAATTTGTTTTGGAAAATGTTGAAAATCATTGGAAGATGCATCTAAATATTTCAATGATTTTAGATACATAAATGATTTAGGCAACGTTTTAAACGTATTTTTAATAAACGTCAAGGCTTCTACACAGGTCAAATAAGTGGTTATATCCGACAATGTTTTTCGTTGTAAGTCATTGAAAATCAATCTTTTAAAAGGTATCCAATCGGACAAAGCTCGAATCGTGTTAACAAGATTTTCCTGATGCTGAAAATCCAACGCGATAATTGCATTTTGAGGTAATTGAGGTGCGAATTGAGGAGTCACCTCTATATTGATTTGAGCCATTTGCAACCTAATTTTGGGATGCGTGGAAGCGATAGCGGTTTGCCAAGAGTCACATTCGTCGTAACCTGCCGTATATTCGGCAATCGTTGTATGGGCTTCCCAACTCGTTTGGAAATTAAATTGAATCGTCATTTGAATGAGGTTTGAATAAACAACTTTTTGAAAATTTTTGAAATAGGATGCTGATGATTGTAAGGATTGCAAGGATATTTTGAGTTCTCATGGGCGTTCTTCAACCACAAATAGAACTCAAAACATCCTTGCAATAGGAGGGACATGTTTCAACCGCAAATAGAATTCAAAGCATCCTTGTAATCCTTACAATCATCAGCATCCTATTTCAAAAATCTTCCAAAAGTTTGATAATCAATGAATTAGAATTATTTTTTAGGCAAGAAATGAATCCAAGTTAAGGTGTATTGCAATGATTTTTTAATATTGCGCAATCGCTCCATATCACAAATTAATTGCTTGCGTTGATAACTGGATAATTCAAAAATAGGATTCGTCGGCGTTTGTAATGCTTGTAATTGATCCATTGCCACAAAAGCGCGGGTTACGACAAGTAAATATTGTAACATCACTTGCCGAATATTGTTTTTATCAAAAGGCAATTTTCCAAATAATTGCATTGTTTTTAAAACACTTTCATCATAAAATTGCCTTAATTGGTTCATATCTGTTTCGCTCGTAACTAAAGTGGTGATGTGGGCTTGCGCATCTTTATAGATGTCAAAAATATCATTTGCCAATTGCGCCACTCCGCCCGCTTGATAAGCTCCATCAAGCTCCGCCTTAGAAATCTGGTCTCCAAAGACCGTTTCCAAACACAAAACCAAGGCAAATCCACCTTTATCAAAGGTCAATTGTTTCAAAAACGATGGTTCTAAATGGGATGCCTTAACTTGCCGTTGACTTTCGATTTGCGAATGAATGACTTTTTGCCAAGTATCAATCCATTGAAAATCCGTTTTGAGAGCCGTAATTCGTTCAAATAAACCAATGCAGATATATTCTAAAAGAATATTGCGTTGCGGAATTTTCTGGATAACCCCTAAAATTTCCGCTTGCGTGTAATCATGTTCGTCTAAAAGGTCATCAAAAAGAGCCGTCAATCCGAAAAATAAGACCGTTAATTGCTTTTGTTCGCGGGAAAATCGCTGATTGCGCAAGGTTTGAGCCGCGTCTATCAACAATGCGGCAATTTTCATATATAATTTAAGCCGCTTTTGATAAGAAGCGTCTAAAACGGCACCATACTCTTTTTCAAGAGCGCGAATCTGCTTTTCCAAAAAAGAAAAATGTTCATAATTCGATACGACGAATACATTATAAACACCCTTTAAAACAATATAACTTAAACTCAATAAATCTTTTACCTGCTGCATTTTTTTTTAAGTTGTTGGCTGATACGGCAAAATTTGATAGCACTCTTTATCCACAAACACCAAACAAAATCCTAAAAGATTCGGTCGCTGAAAACGCGGTAATGCCATATATTCACAAAGTTGCTGATAACCGCGTTCGGCAACATCCTCCAACAACGGTTTTACAGGCACGGGTGCAGGCAGTGCAGGCGCAACGGGCGGCGCAGGCGTTTTCGGCTTGCGTGTTTTGGCGACTTTTTTCACAGGAGTCGGCGGTGCAGGTGCATCCACAGGTTTGCCGTCTTTGTCAGCCCACTTCGACCGATTTTCTTTTTTCACATATTTTAATTCGAGGACAATCTCATGTTTGATATCCACTTGCGGAATGCGCTCCAAAAAAACATCGATGTAACGCCGATTGAGTTCCATTTCGCTCCGAATTAAGTAACTTTCATACGGAAACAACATTCCAATCACGAGCGTTTTGAGGTGCTTTTCATTATAACCATAATTATCCCGCGTCGAATGTTCCTTATCCAAGACTCGCGCAACGTATTTGGTAAACGGTTCAATGTCCCCATGCATCACCAATTGTTCCACGGCATCCCGGATTTCATGTCGCAAATTGCCGTAGGAAATACCGAGTTGTAATGCCATGAAATAATCATAATAGAGCTGTTTAATGACATAATTCGGGAGTTGAAACGTGTAATTATTCCCTAAAACGGATTGAATCGTCGTCATCCCCGAATAAAAGAGCATACTCCAAATATCACTAATCGTAAACCCTAATTCCACATTAAAGCGATCGGTGAGATAACTTTTAATCATACCCGTTTCCAAAAATTGACTCAGTTGCGCGAGGATTAATTTTTCCTCATTCGCAATCCGAAAAATATTGGCAATTTTTTTGTAATCGGTTGCCACATTCGCACTCAACATCTTTTCAGGATACGCCCCTTCACTCTGATAGTACCGCACAAAATAAAGCACGAGTTCGGGATTGTACAAATGGTGGATTGCTTTTCGATTAAACCGATAGCCATCATACCAATCGCGTAAATCTTGCAGCATTTGCGGTTGCTGCGCTGCGGGAATTTGAATTTGCGCCAACAAATCCAAGACTTCGGCTTCGACAAAACCCATCATTTGATGAAATCGAGGTTCTAAGGAAACATCCGTCACAATGTTAAAACCACTCGTCATGCTATCCACCGTCACGGGCGCAACGCCCGTCATAAAGATGCGCCCCACATACGCTTTGATAGCGGCTTCTTTCAAAACCTCATAAAATTTGCGCACATACCCATTTTTAGATACAATATCTTTAAAATCAGTAAAATGAAAGGATAATAATTCGTTCGTGAATTGGTCGTATTCGTCAATTAAGAT
>JBDLWG010000293.1:0-4597 GCA_039804385.1 Bacteroidota bacterium | reverse complement strand
GAGCATAAGGAACCCTTATTAAAATTGAATCTGCGTCAGTTTGCAGATGAAACGGCTTCTGAAAGTCCTGCGCCAGGTGGTGGTTCTATTGCAGCTTATGTGGGCGCATTGGGTGCAGCATTGGCAACGATGGTAGCGAATTTGTCGGCACATAAACGCGGTTGGGATGACAAATGGGCGTTTTTTTCGGAAATTGCGGCAACTGGACAGCATTTAAAAGATGCTTTATTGAAAAAAGTGGATGAAGACACCGCAGCTTTCAATGCGATTATGGCAGCTATGCAATTGCCTAAATCGACCGAGAAAGAACGAAATTTTCGCAAATCAGTCTTGAAAGCGGCAACTATTCAGGCAATTGAAATTCCATTAAGTACGGCAGAGTTGAGTATGAATAGTTTTGAAATTTTGAAAAAAATGGCTGAAAGTGGGAATCCTGCTTCAGTTTCGGACGCAGGAGTGGGTGCATTGTGCGCACGGGCAGCAGTGCATGGAGCGGTTCTGAATGTTAAAATCAATCTATCGGGTTTTGACGATGTTGCGTATGTGAAAAGCATTTCAGAGCGAGGAACGTTTTTGACTCAATCTGCGGACAAAGCTGAAGTGGAAATCATGCATATCGTGCATTCCAAAATAAAGGATTAAAGAAAATGAATGATAACAATTATTGCAACCTTTGGAGGTTTGTAAATCCTCCAAAGGTTTGATAATCAATAGTTTATAAAAATTTATGGGTCGTCAACCAATTAAAAACCAATTAAAATATTGTTTCATCTAAAACATCCTCTCTTATGAAAAAAATCGGAATCTTGTTTGGTAAAGAAAGTTCTTTTCCTTACGCGCTTATTGAGCGCATCAATGCTAAAAAAATACCGAATATCGTTGCAGAAGTCGTGACGGTTGACAAAGTGGCGCAAGGTGATCCCACTGAATATGCGGTTATCATTGATAGAATTTCTCAAGATGTACCTTTTTATCGCGCTTATTTGAAAAATGCTGCTATTTGCGGCACCGCAGTCATCAACAATCCATTTTGGTGGTCTGCTGATGAGAAGTTTTTTAATAATGCGTTGGCATTAAAAATCGGTGTTCCAGTACCCAACACAGTCGTTTTACCTTCTAAAAATCGTCCAGATGATACTAGCGAAGCGTCTTTTCGCAATTTGAAACATCCATTAAGTTGGGATGCTATTTTTGAATACATTGGTTTTCCTGCGTATATGAAACCGCATTCTGGTGGTGGTTGGAAAAATGTTTATAAACTCCATTCAAAGGAAGAATTTTTTGAAAAATATGCTGAAACAGGTCAATTAGTGATGATGTTGCAGTCGGAAGTACTGTTTGATGAATATTTCAGATGCTATTGTTTGGGTGGTAATCGGGTTCATATTATGCAGTATGACCCGCGCAATCCGCATGAAGCGCGGTATGTGCGCAATGGTGCGCCTGTTTCTAAGGAATTATTGGCAAAAGTAGAAGATTATACCTTGAAATTGAATCGTGCTTTGGGTTATGATTTCAATACGGTAGAATTTGGAGTTCAAAATGGCATTCCTTACGCAATTGATTTTTGCAATCCCGCGCCTGATGCGGATCTTGCATCGGTTGGTGCGGATAATTTTGAATGGGTGGTTGAAAATGCGGCGATGATGGCAATCGAAAGAGCAAAAATACACCGTGAAGGTCAAAACAATTTGACATGGGGAACGTTTGTTAAAAATGCGATTGCAGGTTACGCGCCGAATATTCCAACGCCTGTTTGGAGCAATGTGTCGCGGGAAGTTCGTGAAATTGCGGATATTCCAAAACCGATGATGCCGTCCTTGACTTCACATGTATCGCGCACAATACCTACAAACAATGGGAATAGTGGTGTAACGCAAACGGTCAATACGATTGCTGCAACAATTGTTGAATCAAAAACGGTAGAACCCAAAGAAACGATTGTAAAAATAGTTGTTCAAGCGAAGGAAATAGGGGCAGTTAAAGATGATTTGAAAAAAATTGAAGGAATCGGTCCTAAAATTGAAGAATTGTTGAATACAGCAGGTATTATAAATTTTAGTCAATTGTGCAATACGCCACAACAACGATTACAAGAAATTTTGGATGCAGCAGGTAAGCGTTTTGCCATGCACGACCCAACTTCTTGGACTTTGCAAGCGAATTTGGCGAATCAAGGCGATTGGGATGCCCTAAAACAATTGCAATCGCAATTGGTTGGCGGCAAATCGAAATAATGAATTTTTGAAATAAAATACATACAATTGCGTCCGTAAAGGCTCAAAATCAATGATTTAGGTTTTTAGGGACGCAATTTGTGTAACCAAACAACTCAAAGGAATGAAAGCAGCACTTTTAGATTTGAACAATAATGAGGCAAACAAAAGTATCGGCTATTTGAAAAAAATGTTGACCGAATACGATTTGCCATATCAATCATTTGAAGTGCGGCAAAATCACGAATTGCCTGACACGAGTTTCGATATTTACCTATCTTCGGGCGGACCAGGAAGCCCTTTTGATGGGGATGCCGTTTGGGAAACTAAATATTTTAATTTATTGGATAAATTGTGGAAACACAACCTTAAACATCCCAACAACAAAAAATATGTCTTTTTTATTTGCCATTCTTTTCAATTGGCATGTCGGCATTTTAAAGTAGGTAAGATTACGAAACGGGCGTTTAAATCATTTGGTACTTTTCCTGTATATCAAACATCGGATGGCTTGGCGGAACCGTTGTTTGAAGGACTCCAAAAACCTTTTTGGATAGCTGATTTCCGCGAATGGCAAGTTACGGAGCCTGATATGGAGGAAATGGAAGCGAAATATTTTAAAATTTTGGCATTAGAAAAGCCAAATACAAAGCGATTGCCCCGTGCAATCATGGCAATTCGATTTTCGGATGCTTTCTTGGGAACGCAATTTCATCCCGAAGCAGATGCAAGTGGTATGTTGGCTTATTTTAAAATGGAGGATAAAAAACAAGCCATTTTATTGCATTATGGCAAGGAAAAGTATGAACAAATGATTCGTGACTTGACGGATGAAACCAAAATTGAAAAAACTTTTCAAACGATTTTGCCCACTTTTTTTGAAAATGTCATTGCGCAACATAAAGTGAGCAAGGTGTAATATCAGTGTAAAAACTTATGATTAAGAATTTGCGACAAGCGTATAATGCTGCTTTCACGCTCGAAAAATATAATGATTTTTTAAAAAGTGTTTGTGCGGTGCATCAACATCAACCTGTTTTCAGAATCAGTGAGACTCCTGTTTTCATTCCGACGGATTTGAAAAAAAAGTTAATAGAAGGTTGTGATGATGTCATTGAAATGTTGCTACAGCCTAATTTTAAACAAAAAACAGAAGCCGCAATTCAAGAAGCATGTCGCGTCCCAAATGAAGATGCACATACGACTTTTTTAGTAGTTGATTTTGGTATTTGTGAAAATGAAAATGGGGAATTAATTCCACAACTCATTGAATTTCAAGGTTTTCCATCCCTATACTTTTTTCAACCTATTTTGTCTAAGATGTATCGCCGTCATTTTGATTTTCCTACGAATAGTACACCGTTATTGAATGGTTTGGATGAAAAAAGTTATGTTGAATTGATGCGTGAAGTCATTGTGGGTGATACGCCGCCTAAACAGGTTGTTTTATTGGAAATAGAGCCCCTGAAACAAGCGACTTTGATTGATTTCTTAGCCACTGAAAAAGCATTGGGTATCAAGATTTTATGTATTACAAAAGTTCTGAAAAAACAAAAAAAATTATATTACAAGGATGAAAAAGGCAATTTAATTCAAATTTTAAAAATATATAATCGGGTCATTTTTGATGAATTAGAACGACGTAAAGATTTAAAATTGAATTTTAATCTGACGGAGGAAGTGGATGTGGAATGGATAGGGCATCCAAATTGGTTTTTCCGCATTAGCAAATATGCAATGCCGTTTTTGAAAAGTGAATTGATGCCTGAAACGCGTTTTTTGAGCGATTACAAAGGACAATATCCAAGTGATTTAAATCAATATGTTTTAAAACCTTTGTTTTCCTTTTCGGGATATGGCGTTCAATTGAATATTACCAAATCCGATTTGGATAAAATCGCGGATAAAGAAAATTATATTTTGCAAAAAAAGGTTCAATACAAACCTGCTTTGGCTGCGCCGAATGAACCTGTTAAATTGGAAATTCGGATGATGTTTGTTTGGAAAAAAGAAGATGCCAAACCCATATTGGTTAATAATTTAATTCGATTGAGCAAAGGCGAAATGATAGGCGTGCGTTACAATAAAGACAAAGATTGGGTCGGAGCAAGTTCGGGTTTTTTTGTAGAAAATGGAGCCTAATTGGAACGCGGATGACACGCATTGGCAGACGAGTACCCACAGAATAAAAAAAGGTGCATCGCACCGCAATATTGGTAGCAAATCGGAATTAAAAACCGCGTTTGAGGTGCGTCGCACTGTAACATCCAAACCGTTTCTACCAATGTTACGGTGCGTCGCACCTTCCAATCGGATTGTCCATCGTTTTTCTACAAATGTTGTGGTGCTACGCACCTTTTTTATTTTGCAAAACCCTTTGA
>JBDLWG010000292.1:0-17849 GCA_039804385.1 Bacteroidota bacterium | reverse complement strand
TAATAAACAACGCAGTCAGGCAGACCCAAAAGATAAAAAATATAAAACAGATTCAATTTAAAATAAATGTGCCGCCAGTTTGAAACTGGCGGCACATTTATTTTTACAAAATCCGCTTATGATAAGGTTGGGCTTACGAATCCCTTTGGAGACCCATTGATTTTAGAATAAACGTTACATGATGAAAAAATATATTTTTTAACACAGAATGTGTTAAAAAATGATTCTCTGACAACTTTTTAAAAAAAAAGAAGTTAGAAGGGTTCATCATTCAAACCCGATTTATGGAAATCATTTTAGCAGACATTCGAACCATTATTGCACATTCCCGCGAACGGGCAGCACGTTCCGTTCATCAAGAATTAACGGTGATGTATTGGTTGATTGGCAGACGGATTATTCACGAAGAATCCGATGGAAAGGAACGTGCTACTTATGGCACTGCATTGATTCAAAAGTGAGCGACTCAATTGACCACCGAATACGGCGAAAATTTCTCGAAACGGAATTTACTCTTGGGTCGTCAATTACATATCGTTTTTCCAAATGTGAATACACTGTATTCACAATTATCGTGGAGTCATTACAAGGTACTCATTCGAGTAGACGATCCCCTCAAACGGGATTTTTACATCGCCGAAGCCACTAAAAATGCATGGGCGGTTCGAGAAATGGAGCGTCAAATCAACAGTCTGTTGTATGAACGACTGCTCTTGAGTCAAGACCAAACCAGTGTGATGGCGATTGCCAAAGGCGATGCGATTCCAACGAAACCACACCAGATTATCAAAGATCCGACCGTTTTAGAATTTCTGGATCTCAAGCCGCAAGCAGCGTATTAGAAAAAGATATTGAAAATGCCCTGATTACACATCTATTCGATTTTTTATTAGAATTGGGGGATGGGTTTTCGTTCGTGGCACGCCAAAAAAGGATTTACTTGGACGGCGATGAATTTCGGATTGATTTGGTTTTTTATAACCGTTTTTTGCAATGTTTTGTCTTGTTTGACCTCAAAATTGATAAAATTACGCATCAAGATTTAGGTCAAATTCAAATGTATGTGAATTATTATGACCGCAATATTAAACAACCGTATGAGAATCCAACGATTGGAGTCTTATTGTGTGCCGATAAAAATGACCTGGTGGTGAAATATTCGCTTCCCGAAGGCAATACGCAAATTTTTGCCTCGAAATATCAGTTTCATCTGCCCACACCCGAACAATTAGTTTCGGAACTGCGCAAGGAATTAGATAAATTAAGCAATAAAGAGAACATCGATTCGTGATTCATTATCTTCTGCCAAAATGCGTTTGAGATGACGCTTCAAATCCAATTTGCCAACTTAAGTCCATTGTTTGTATTTTTAAATTGTAAATGGCAAATAAGTGGTTAATGTTAAATAATCGATAACAGCGTTTGGAGGGTTTGAAACCCTCCAAGCGTTATACTCTGTTGAAAATCAATCTTTTAGTCAGCATTCTTTTTTGTCGATTCTTTAACTTCAACTACTTATAAATACAAAATGCGTCCATTTTTCAAGGAACGCATTTTATTTTTAGAATGATTTTTCCAATGTAAAACCGAATGTCGAACCTGCGCCTTCCGTACTGCGCCAATGAACACTCTGTTTGTGCGCCTCAATAATGTGTTTGACAATCGACAAACCCAATCCAGAACCGCCCACTTCCCGCGAACGACTCTTATCGACTCTATAAAAACGGTCAAAAACATGTTTCAAATGATGCCGCGCAATCCCAATCCCGTTATCAGACACCTCAACCAACACAATTTTATCCATATCATAAAAACCAATCTTCGTTTGCCCATTTTCTTTGCCGTATTTGATGGAATTGTTGACCAAATTCGTTAAAACTTGGCGCACGGCTTCCCTATCGGCTCGAACCATCCAGCCATTGTTTGCCCCCTCTTTGAAAACCAATTTGATACCCCGCCCTTTCGCTTTCAACTCCATATCATCCAATACTTCTTGCGTAAGTTTTTGAATATCAAAGGTTTGCAAATCCAAATGCATCTCTCCCGCGTCCGATTTGGAAATGGCTTGCAAATCTTCTACAATCGTTTGCAACCGTTCTGCATTTTTAGCCGCTTTTTGAAGGTAGGAAACATTGACATTTGCATCATGAATCCCGCCATCTAATAAAGTATGCAAAAAACCTTGAATATTAAAAATAGGCGTTTTTAATTCATGCGAAACATTGCCCAAATAATTGCGGCGATATTCCTCCAATTCATGTAACGTCTTGATTTCGAGGTCTTTGTCAGCCGTCCATTCATCCACTTTGCGCTCTACTTCGTCCAAATGATGCGGCATTTCGGCATCTAAACTTTTATCATTTGTTATTTTTTTGTATATTAGTTTAATGCGATTGTAAATGAACCGTTCTGTAAAATAATACACCAGCGCAAAAGTTGCCATGCCAATCAACAAGGGCAATAACACCAAACGCAAAACAGCACTCATATGTGGGATGCACCATTCAAATAGGCTGATTGTAAAAAAAACAATTAAGGTGATAAATGCTGCTGCGTAAAAAGCAATGCGGCGGGGTGTCGGATTTTTCAACATCATAAAAGGAATGCGCATGATGAATGAATTGGATTCATCATTTTTTTGATTTTTTTTGTTTAAATGCACACAATTCAGCATAACAAAGCGTCAATGGTTAAAAATCAAATTTATAACCAACACCTTTCAGCGTTTTAATATAATCTTGACCCAGTTTTTCGCGGAGTTTCCGAATGTGAACGTCCATCGTTCTATCGCCTACAATAACGTCATGACCCCAAATTTTAGTGTAAATCTCCTCTCTTGTAAATACTTTTCCTGGTTTGGAAACCAATAACCACAATAATTCAAATTCTTTGCGCGGCAATTCTATCACTTCTTCTCCTCTTTTCACTAAAACGGTTTCGCGGTTTATCTCCAAATCGGCAATTTTAAGCATCATCGGTTCCTCCGTTTTGCGGCGGCGCAATAGGGCTTGAATCCGACTCAACAGGACTTGCGGTTTAATCGGTTTCGTAATAAAATCGTCTCCGCCCACATCTAAGGCTTCGATTTGAGTTCTATCCTCATCCCGCGCCGTCAAAAAAGCTATCAAGGTATCTTTCAAACGCGGGTCTGCCCGAATGTGCCGACAGGTTTCAATCCCGTCCATAATCGGCATCATAATATCCAAAAGGATTATATCAGGGCGTTCCAATTGCGCTATTTTCAAGGCGGCACTGCCATTAGAAGCCATCAACACCTCATAACCATATTTTTTGAGGTTGTAACTCAGAAAATCAAGGATGTCTTTTTCGTCATCAACGAGTAAAATTTTTATCATAAGGACAAAATTAGCATCAAAGGAGGTGATTTAAACCCAACTTCATATTAAGAAATCGTTAATTTTTTTTTTGAAGTTGTAACAATGAATCGCGTTTTTCGACTTGAAAGGTCACTTTTTTATAAACCATTTCTAATAATTTGGGACGACGCGCCAACCAACCCATCGTGGTATCAAATTGTGCTTCGGTTACACCATGTTTTTTGAAAATTTGCACGGTATATTTTTTAGCCAAACTATCCCGAATCGATTCCGTTTCCCCTTCTACATAGGCTTCTGCCATGTGCAAATCCGATAAAAGTTGCGCCAATTTTTCTTCTGACATTGCCATACCTGACGATTCTTTACAACTTATTGTTGTAAAAAGGCTGATAAAAATCAAAAGTACATATCGATATTTTTGAATCATTGTTAAATTTCGATTTGTTTTGGAAACCATTTTTCAACGACTTGGGCTGTTTTAGCATTAAAATCTTTCCAATCCGCCCCATTTCCTACGATTTGAACGATACCACAAGTTGAAATATTGTCAATATAATCATTTGTAAACGAATTGGCAAAATGCGTAAAAGTTGGATTATGTCCAAATAAACAAATTGTATTTAAATTATCGTCCAATTCATGTACTAAATCCATTATATCTTGCGCGTCTGCATCATAAATGCTGCGGCGAAGGTCTATTTTATTTTTGGGAATCCCAAACGCATCTGCAAAATAACCTGCGGTGGTTTGAGCGCGATTGGCAGAGCTTGAAATTAAAATATCTGGTTTTACACCCCGATTTGCCAAAAATGCACTCATACGCGGCGCATCGCGCAAGCCGCGAGCCGATAAAGGGCGGTCAAAATCGCGCAAACCGATGTGTCCCCAATCAGATTTAGCGTGTCGAATTAAAAAAATCGTTTTCATAATTTAATCATTTTATGGGTCGATGACAAATTGCCATCTGTTAATTTTAACATATAAATGCCTGCGGGCAATGTACCGATTTGCCATTCCACTTTGCCCTGAACTTGTGTCAAATCCTTTTGCAAAACCAAAGAACCTGTCAAATTAAAAACACTTGCTTTTATTTTCTGATAATTATTCGATTGAAAATCAATAGTTAATGATTTATCAACTGGATTTGGATAAACCGAAACGGGCAATAAATGCGCCACATCGTCCGTCCCAACACAATAACCTATCAAATTATTCGTCGGCGAACCATTGAAATAACTCACTAAACGATATTTTGCAGGCAATTGTAAATTCGGGTCTGCCCAAATGCTATCGGCTCTAAAAGGCAAATCGACTATAAACGAATGATAAGCTCCCGTCATGTTCAACCGCAACAAGGTATCTCGCCCAGTCTGACTTTTGAGGCGCACTGGAATTGGAATTTCGTAATTCGGTACAGAACCGTGAGAGGTCGATTGATTTACAACAATTTGAATGCGATTTGCAACAAAAGCGGAACGACATGACCCAATATTAAACGTCGGATAACCTTGTCCATAAAACCAATCTGCAAAAAAACGAGTCAAATCTTGCCGACTTGTGGCTTCAATATGTCGTTTTAAATCATTCGTTGTGGCATAACCGTGCATCAGCCGTGCATCGCGTAAGTAATTTTGAACGCCCGCAAAAAAAGCACTATCACCCACTTTCCAACGCAAGGCATGTAACACATAGGCTCCTTTGTTATACGTCAACCTTGAATCGAAAATCCGATTGACACTTGTGGTATCATCCACTCGAACCGAACCCGCCGTTTGCGAAAGCACCGAATTTAAAGTCGCCGTTTTCCAAGTATTCCAATAAACACCATTATATAAACGCTCGTAAGTCAGACCCGTTAAATAAGTAGCAAAACCTTCATTTAACCAAATGTCTTGCCAATTGCCACAAGTAATCATATTGCCAAACCATTGATGCGCCAACTCATGTGCGACCAAACTCTGGTCTAAATTTGCCATAAAACTCATCGTTTGATGCTCTTCACCGCCGCCCCAGCCCCATTGTGCATGTCCATATTTTTCCTTTTTGAACGGATACGGCGCAAATAAAGAATCAAAAAGCTGCATTATCGGAATGATTTCAGGCGATTTCTGCCGCGCTGTTGCCAAATATTCAGGATAAACATAGTTTAAACAATTCAAGGTATCGCCGCGCAATGGTATTTTTTCCGTAAACTCGACATAATTTGTGACCGCAA
The DNA here is from genome assembly GCA_039804385.1 of Bacteroidota bacterium. Classification (GTDB taxonomy): domain Bacteria; phylum Bacteroidota; class Bacteroidia; order Chitinophagales; family Saprospiraceae; genus JAAFJT01. Next base: position 12,296 of record JBDLWG010000292.1, on the reverse strand, counting down.
TCGCCACCAAATACGGCGTTATCGGATAACGATGTTTCCAAATAACCATTTTTGAAGTCGAATCCAAAGCATATTCGGCAACTAAAATGCCATTCGATGCCACTTTATTGCCCGCAGGCACTTTGACAAACACGTCTATCGAATCCACTTTATCATTCAAATCCAATTTAGAAGGCCACCAATCGCGGGAACCATACGGTTCGGAAAGCGTCCAAAGGATTGGAACGTTATTATGTCGATTCGTAATGAACGCGCCAAAACCTGTCAAAGGCGGAACGCCTTGATAAAAAAGATGGATAGAATCCAAATTTCCATTTATAATTTGGGACGATAAGTTTACTTCAAGTATTTTATTGGGTGATTGCGTATAACTAACCAAACGATTGCGAAATTTGATACTATCAATTTGCAAAACATTGTCCAAATCAAAGGACATTTTATCCATATTTTCCAATGCTTTGAAATAAGTCGTCACCGAACCTTTGATGTACCGAATCGCAGGATTCACTTCCCAATAAAAACGGTGGTATTTGACATCATAATTCGCGCCCGCGCCTGTTGGAGCAAAATTTTCAAGCCCGGAATGGGCTTTTTTTTCACCATTAGCAATCGATTGTAAGGTCAAATGAAGGTCTGTAGGCGTTTGCGCCGACAACGCAACTGCCCAAAACAGCCCCATTCCCATCATTATTTTTTTTATAAAAGCCATTTTTGAATCCATTTTGAATTTTGAAATGCAAATGAACACAAAAATCATTAAAATAGAAAATTTATTCGCTTGATTTTAACGCAAAATAAAAAGTCGGCTTCCATTGCGGGAAACCGACTGCTGTTTTTGGAATTATAACATTGAAATGATGTATATTTTTGGGCTTTTTCTTGAAAGATTGTTTTTGGAAGCACCTTGCGCACTTGTTTTTAAGCGTCACAGCCATAAAAGATACATACACTCAACGTGTGACGATAAAATTTTTTTAAAAAAAATATATTTTTAATAATCGTCTAACAATCAATTCATAACACATTCAGATTAGAGTTCAAATTCAATAAATCATTCATTTACAATCATTTATATTAAAATTTTAGCGATAACTAACATTTTTTTGGTATTATCTTTGAAAAAAGGGAAGTATATCCATTGAAATCTAATTCATTAAAAGAAACATTTTATGCTAAAATTCTTCTACTTATTCAGTTTGGGCATGGCATTGACGACATTGACTACTTCTTGTCAGAAAACAGAAGTGAATCTATTTATAGGCGCGTTTTCGGGAAATTATAAAATTTTGAGTATGTCCGCAACGGATTATACGCGGGTTGGCGAAGGTCGTTTCAAAGAATTTGCATCGACCGAAGTGGGTATTGCACAACTCAATGCGTCAGATACGGATGATGCACATACGTTAATTATCAGTCCAGCAGTGGCAGACCGCAGCCGCCCTTTTGAAAAAATGAGGGCAATTGGTTCGTTTTACACGAAAAAAGATGGTTATTCCTTGTTTTGGCAACCCAATGATACAGGTGATAAAGTGATTTTGAAACACATTGCCAGTGGAAAATTTAAAGCGATTAACATCGAAGTCCAAAAGTTGACTGGTAAAATGTATGAGTGGAGTTATAGCGAAAAGAATGATATTGGTGCAGTTACGTATAGCGAAGTTTGGAAATTAGAAAAACAATAATCTAACTTGTTATTTGAATCAAGAAGGAAGGAATTTTAGGCATTAAAGAAAGAATGGCTTGATTTTTATCAAAAAATCAAGCCATTCTTTCTTTAATGCCTAAAATTCCTTTATTCCTAATTCAAATTATTATTTAATCTTCGCTCACCAAAAAACAAGAACCCGCCGCTAAAAGCAAACAAACGCCTGCTAAAATCAAGGCATTGCGCGGGTCGTCTCCCAACAAACTTTTGTAAAATAAAGGCACGGTCAACATCCCAATAAATTGTGGGACACAAATAAAACCATTAAAAATGCCCATATATACGCCCATTCGTTCTCCTGAAACCGCATTTGCCAACATTAAATACGGCATCGACATAATTGAACCCCATGCCAAACCAATCAAACCCATGCCTGCCAAGTAAATCATTTTATCGTTGGACAAGATGGTGATGAAAAATCCAACTGCGCCAATTGTCAAAAACAAAGCATGTGTTGCCCGCCGACTCCCTATTTTTTTGACAATCATTGGGATAAAAATCGAAATAATGAAGCAAGTAATGCTAAATGCGGCAAAACAAAGTCCGCCCCATTTACTGCCTTCTTCAAAACCAAGTCGATTGGCTTCAGGACTCGAAGCATTAAACGAATATTTCGCAACCGATAAGGATAAATATTGCCACATCAAAGGCAGACCATACCATGTAAAAAATTTGACCCACCAAAGTTGTTTCATGACCTTCGGCATTTCGGAAAGCGAAGCCAAGATTTCCTTGAAAACAGGTAACCATAAAACACCATATAAGACGACAAAAATGCCAACAATCCACATCAAACCCGCGCTCATTCCGCCTGTGCGGGCTGCAAATAAACCACCCATCAAAGCAGCACCAAGGGTCAATGCCAAATGCCAAAATTTGATATTTTGCTGTTGTTCAGCCGTAAACGTATGTGCTTTTTTATAATCTTCATTGACAGGTGGGTATTCTTTGGTCGTGTACATCGTCCAAAAAACCGTTGACAAAATCGCTACCGCACCCAAATAGAACGGATACCGCACCGAATTGGGAATGCCATTGGAAAGCGCATTCGGGTCGGTAGATAAAGCCATTGAAATGCCAATTAATGGTAATATGAAAGGCATCAAATTCGCTAAAGTTTGACCAAAACCAACCATAAAAGATTGCACTGAAAAGCCTGTTGGACGTTGTTCTTCATTCAACATGTCGCCTACGAAAGCTCGGAAAGGCTCCATCGACGAGTTTAAACCTGCATCAAGCAACCACATCAAGCAAGCTGCCATGAAAACCGAACTCGAATTGGGCATCAAAATCATGGCAATACTGCCCACCACTGCCCCAATAAAAACGTATGGTTTGCGCCGTCCCCAAACAGGAGACCAACTTTTATCGGAAAGCGCGCCAATAATCGGTTGCAAAAGCAAACCTGTCAACGGACCCGCGAGCCAAAGCCCTGGGATTGACGCTTCATCTGCCCCCAAATACCGATAAATCGGACTCATATTGGCTTGTTGCAAGCCGAATCCATATTGGATCCCTAAAAATCCAAAACTCATGTTCCAGATTTGCCAAAAACTTAAGTTGGGTTTTTTTTCCATTTTGTTGAAATGCGATTGGTTGTTAAAATAAACGATTCCTTTTTTGTTGAGACGCGAAGTATAACCCGTTTAGGAGTCGGGAAATTTAGTGACCAACTCCTAAACGGATTCATACTTCCCACAAATTTATAAAAAATTATCACGCTACATGATAATTTTTTATAACTAAATTTTTTCGTAAAATAGTTTTAAAAAATATTTCTGCCATTAAGTGAAATGGGATGCGATGAACGAATTAGGTGACGGGACTAATGCAAAATTAATGATTGGTTTTCAAAAACATTATTGGCGCGAATTAGGTTATCAAGGCTTAGTTTATGCAGATAATGGCGTAATGAATGGTTGGGATAATGCACTATTGCAAACCCAAGATGCAGAAAACGCTGGTTTTTCGATTTTTTGGAGTGGAAATGTATATTTACCCGAATTAGAAAAAATTATTACAAAAATATGATGTTAGAAACAGCGAATACGCTCGAATCGAAAATCAAAGAGACGCTCCTGGCTTTTGCAGCTTTGACAGAAGCCGATTGGACTCACAAACCCAATCCAATGAAATGGTCTCGTAAAGAAGTTTTAGGGCATTTGATTGATTCTGCTCAAAACAACATTCAACGAGTGGTTAGAGCGCAGCAAACCAATGATTTACATATTGTTTATAATCAAAATCATTGGGTTCGAGCGAATCATTATCAAGGTTATGAAATCACCGAATTGCAATTGATTTGGTATTATACGAATCGGCAATTTTGTCATTTGCTGCGGCAGGTGCCTGTGGAATTGTATCAGCAGACGCTTAATATGGGCAGTGTGGCTGTACCCGACTTTTGGACGATGCAGACGGTTGCCAAAGATTATATCCTGCACACGGAGCATCATTTGAAACAAATTTTTCTTAATTTGGGTTGATGGATGTACGGATTTCACGGATTTTCACGGGATTGGTACGGATATTCGATGCAACAATCCGTACTAATCCCGTGAAAATCCGTGAAATCCGTACATCCATCAACCCAATCATAGCAACTTGAATACGATAATTAATGGATAATCAAGGACATGAAAAAATTATATTTTGTTTTTTCGCTCTTTCCGTTCCTTTTCGCTTGTGGGGACGACACACCTACACCTTATGATGGCAATCGGTTGACCCATATCACCTATGCACCCATTCCTTACAAATTGCCCAATTTAGATACGGCATTAGGTTTTTTAGCCATGCCGATTCCTGTTGACAATCCTTTGACCGTCGAAGGCGTGGAATTGGGGCGGCGACTTTTCTATGACCCCATTTTGTCAGGCGATAGTACCCAAGCCTGCGCGAGTTGTCACAAACAAGCCTTGGCATTTACGGATGGCAATGCGGTGAGTAAAGGCAGTGCAGGGCAATTCGGGCGGCGGAGTGCCATGTCTTTGGAAAATATTGGTTTTATGAATAAAGGACTTTTTTGGGATGGCAGAACCCAAACATTGGAAACTCAAGCCTTGTTGCCTGTTGAAGACCCGATTGAATTACACCATACTTGGGGGAATTTGGAGCAAAAATTGCGTCAACACCCTGATTATCCAACTCGTTTTAGAAAAGCGTTTGGCATTTTAAATAAATCGGAAATCAACAAATTGTTAGCTGTCAAAGCGATGGCACAATTTGAACGCACGTTGATTAGTGGCAATGCCAAAGTGGATAAAATTCGGGCAAAAGAAGCTGGCATTCAATTTACGAATGATGAGACCGCAGGTTTTGAACTTTTTTTCAATGTCGGATTCGCGCCTGATGCACAATGTGGTCATTGTCACAGTGGTTCACTTTATACGAATCATTTATATGAAAATAATGGCTTAGATAGTGCGCTCGCGTTGACCGATTTTCGAGACAAAGGATTGGGTGGTTTTAACCAAAATCCGAATGATAATGGCAAATTTCGTACGCCGAGTTTGCGCAATATCGCTTTGACGGCTCCGTATATGCACGATGGACGATTCAATACGTTGGAAGAAGTCATGGCGCATTATGCTTCGGGCGGGCATTATTCGGAAACGCGGAATCCTTTTTTGCCCCAAATTCGAGATATTCGCTTGTCTGTTAAACAGCAACGACAACTTATCGCTTTTATGAAAACACTGACGGATACCACTTTTACGACGAATCCAGCTTTCAAAAACCCATTTTAGAAGTATATGAAAAAAAGACAATTTTATCGATTTAAGATTTGGTGGCATCAGCGACTTTGGCATATTGTACAGGCGTATCCGTATCGCATTTTGCGTTTAGCGGCGTTTTGGGGGATGCGTCAAAAACGTATTTTTAGGGTACATGAAACCGCAGAACGCAATTTAAAGGCGCGTTTTTTAGATTATTTGTTTGTAATAGCGGATTTATTATTCATTTTTGACCTCTATGAATTGATAGCAGGTTTTTCAAAACCCAATATTCGCTCGCTCACCGTCGATGAACGGCGGGTTGCGTACAGCGTTTTTAAAGAACATATTAATTATGATTTAGTTTTGTTGGATGAAAAAGCGCGGATTGCAACTCGCAAAATGGGCATTGCCTATGTCAGTGCGAATACGATTAACAGTTGGGGCGGCATGAGTCATTCGTTGATGATACATGAATTGGTACACGTTTGGCAATATCAGCGATTTGGGGCGGTCTTGATTCCGCGTGCCTTGCGAGCGCAACGCGAAGAAGGTTATAATTATGGTGGAATCACTCAATTATTAGCAGAACCCGATTTTTTTAATTATAACCCTGAACAACAAGGCGATATTATTGCCGATTATTATCGCTTGATGAATGGGAAACAACCGTATTGGGGCGATGCAAAATCCAAAGAGGTCTCTATTTATCGGAATATTGTAATGAATGCGTTCAATGATTAGAAAATTGTTTATCAATGATTTAAATATATAAAAAATATATAATTTTTATTTAAATGACAAAAAATAAATTATTTTACCTGTCACAATTTGCTTGAAATTTAAATAAAAACACCTTTATTTGAATCGTTAAAATCCCTAAAAAGAAGATTCGCTTTTTTTTTAGGTTCAAAATTTAATTTTTGGAATAGTTTTATAGACAAAATAATGATTACAAAAAGAGTCCATTTTTTTGCATTTTATCGGTAATGATTCTATTTGTTTCAAAATTGATTTTAATTAATTAAAATTATTTTTTAATACATAAAATAATGCAAATAGGGTATAAAAAGTGATTTAAAAAATTGAAAATCACATTGTTATAAAAAATATTTAATTTTTTTTTGAACCTATTTAAGTGATTTACAAGGCTTTAAGAATCTTGAAAAAATAATTGTGAAGGCAAGCCCTTGACAGGCATTCAGAAAGAGAGTATGTTTGTAGTGTCAACCGAAAAAATGTCACAAGATAGGACGGTCAGACCAAGCAATAAGACAACATTTCCAACAGGAAAAAAAAGATATGGCTACGGAAAGCGTAGTTTTTGAATGAAATTTTAAATGGTTATGATTTTAGTTCCAAACGAGCGGAAGGGACAATATTTTAAACCTTCCGCCCGTTAAGGATTTTAGCTTTTGAATCTTGAAATTTACAATTTTTAATTATATTTACTTGGTTTCCAATCAACGAATTAGAGGGCAAAGCAACCAAGCGGACACGCGAACGAATCTCCCAAACAGGCGAGCAACACCAAAAAACATCCACACGTCATTTTTAACTTGAAATAAAACAAAAGTCGTAGGCTCAACACCTGCGACTTTTTGCATTACTGACCTACTTATTTGTAAAAAAGGACTAACTTTGCGACTGAAATCCATTGTTTCACCTCCAAAAATAAGCAAATGCCCAGAAAAGACAAAATTCATTTTTTAGTTCGAGAATGTCTTGAAAATGACGGTTGGAATATTACAGATGATCCCTATTATCTCAAATCGTTAAGTGCAGATTATGAAGTTGATTTAGGAGCCGAAAAAATGATCGCAGCAGAAAAAGGCATCACCAAAATTGCAGTCGAAGTAAAAAGTTTTTTGAATCCTTCTTTTGCATACGAATTTCATGGCGTTTTAGGACAATATTTAAATTACGCAGCACTCATGTCCTTGCAAGAACCAGAACGTATCTTGTATTTAGCTGTATCAAAATCTATTTTTAGGTATTATTTCCAACAGCCAGCAACAGCATTTGTGCTTGACATGTATAATGTTAAATTATTGATTTTCAATCCTTTAAAAAAGAATATAGAATCATGGATAGAAAAATAAAAAAATATGAACGGTTCTTGAGAACCTTACTCACCAATTATGTTGCAGAACGCGCAACTCGAAAAGATAGTACCTATCAGTTAGTGATAGATAACAAAAATCATCATTTACAAGTGATTCGGAACGGGTGGGATGATGATAGATTGATACATCATTTTATTTTTCACTTTGAAATCAAATCCGATGGGAAAATATGGATTTGGGTCAATAAAACAGATATGGATCTTGGTCAAGAATTGCGTTTGAAAGGCATTCCCAATTCTGATATCGTCTTAGGTTTTCATCCGCCTTACTTGCGAGAATTATCAGATTATGCAGTTAACTAAACTATACTGTGCGCCAAATGATTGATTTGACGCACAGTATTCAAATTATTTATCGTCCATCCGCACAATTCTTGGTTGAAAAACGCCCATAATATCGACCAATTGTCGCTGCGCTTGCATCACTTCTTCAATGTCTTTGTAAGCAAGTGGTGCTTCATCCAAACCGCCGCCCAGCAAAGTCACCTCATGCTTTTTCAACAAATCGTTTAATGCTTTGTGCGAAACACTCTCTTTTGCCTGCGCCCGACTCATTTTGCGTCCCGCGCCATGTGCCGCAGAATTTAAACTACTCGCCTCGCCTTTGCCCATCACGATATAACCTTTTCCTGTCATGCTTGATGGAATAATGCCCAATTCGCCCGCATGTGCAGGGGTTGCACCTTTTCGATGCACGATAGCCGCACGCCCATCAATTAATTCTTTCCAAGCAAAGTTATGATGATTTTCGATACGCAAAATCGGTTGATTATCAATCTCTTTTGCAATTTTACGATGAATCGTCTCGTGACACGCCGCAGAATATTCGCCCGCCAAACTCATCCCAAGCCAGTATTCAATGCCTTCTTGTTCGTCCAAATTCAACCAAGCAAGCGATTTTGCTTCACCCGTCAAAGCTCGTTTTTTCATGGCAACTTGGGTGTAATGATTGGCAATCGTCGCGCCCATGCCCCGCGAACCCGAATGCGAAAGCAAGGCAATGTACGCACCTGCCTCCAAATGCAAAGAGGCTGCTTGCTCGGTATCAAAGGTTGCAATGCCAAATTCGACAAAATGATTGCCACTTCCAGAAGTTCCTAATTGCCTTGCAGCTTTGAATTGCATATTTTTTAATATGGGTAATTCATTGAAAGTCATACTTTCCAAAACGGCATGTTCTTCTGGGCTTTTCCAACCTTCGCCTGCACCAAATTTTGTATGGCGCATAATCGAATTTTCCAACATTTTATGCCGTTTGTTAAATTCATTGGCAGCTATCGGAAAAACACTCAGCGACATCCGACAGCCAATATCGACTCCAACTGCATACGGAATCACCGCATTATCCGTTGCCAAAACGCCGCCAATAGGCAAACCGTAACCTGTATGGGCATCAGGCATCAACGCGCCCGCCACACTCACGGGCAAACGCATCGCTGTTTGAAGTTGCCGAATCGCGCTTTTTTCAATATTTTCAAGACCGAATGTATTGAAATGCAATGGATTAGGGCGTAAATCAAACTTTTCAACAACTGGTTTTGGACGCTCGACCAATTTTTCTGCAATTTTAGAAAGAATGGGATTCGTCCAAAAATCATGTGGTTGATTTAAAATATTTTGTAATAAATCCAACGCTTCTGTTTCAGGCGTAAATTTATAATGTTTTTCAAAAACAGAGAGAGCGACACTAATAACCGATGTATTCGGATAGCCAATCGCTTGCAATTGCTTTGGATGCAATTTTAATTTGCTCATGCAAAGAAAAATATATAGGACATTTACTGAAATCTTGTTTCGTAAATGTTTTTTTGTAAAAGATTGATTTTCAATAAATTGGGAAGCATACAAAACGCCTCACTCAGCGCACGAAAGGCATTGAGTGAGGCGTTTGAGCATTGCTAAAAAGCAGATGCTTAACCGTTCACGTCCAAGAGAGCCGTCGTGTCGGAGCTAAAAAGCAGTTGTATGTAGTGAAGACACGCATGGCGGACGATATTTACAGGTTAAAAAATAAGGTGAATGCAATCTGTTCAAGGACAGATGTGAGTAGAACAAAGATGTACAGCAAAAAGTTCCCGAAAAAATATTTTTTTTTGAAAAAAATATTTTTGTGAATCCACTAACTCCCTGCCAACAGTCGATTGAATGAAGCTGGAATGGAAGGGTCAGGCTTCACGAATCCTTTGGTTTCCAAATATTTCAACCAAGCGGCGGCGCGTTTGGCAGCTGAAAACGTATAAAAAGTTTGATTTTCATTCAATTTTTCATGGAATCCCAACCGTGTTTTGAATTTAAATTCTAATAATTTGATAACGCCATACGTGAAAAAATCGCGCTGATTGCCACCACCTGTGAAGGGTAAGACGATTTCAAATCTTAATATATTATAAATTTTATCAAAATCCAATTCACCTTTTGAGGTTTGGAAATCTACGCCAAATTTTTTCAAATAATACTCATACACCTTTGATTCTGCAAGGTTTGTAACATTAAAAATCAAATCGTGTTTATCTTTTTCGTCTAAATCAAAAATGGGTAATCCAAAATCTTTGTATAAAAAAGCAGTCTTTTCTGGGGGCAATTGGTCAAAAAAACGCACTGCTACAGGTATATCGGCGTAATCAATTCTGCCCAAAATGGCTTCTTGAATGGCGGCTTTTGCCTCCGCAGATACGTTATCTAAGGTCGTAGTGGCTTCCAATTTTTCGGCTAAGGATTTGCCCACATTCTCCAATTCCATAATGTGTAATAAACACGCTTGTTCTTGAAATTCGGATACGATTTCACCACTTTCCAAATAGGTTTTTAGGGTCTCCACCATTCGATTGCGTTGAAGCGTATCCAAACTGCGTTCCCCTTTCTGACCGATATGATGCGAATACAATAATTGATTAAACCATTTGATTTTGAATAAGTTATTGTAAAAATCAGTCAATTGTTCAGGAGTATAATTTTTAATTTGTTCCTCTATAAACGCCCACAAATTACGGTCTTCTTTATCCGTTGTGGCTTGTATAATTTTTATCACATTGGGTAATTCCTTATGCGTAAAATGCAATTTGGATACATAAATCAATTCTTTATGAGCGTTGATTTTTTCGGTCAGTTGCAATCGTCGAATATCGCCAATTGGTTTTATTTTCACCAACGATTCTAAAACGATAGTGCGCTGTTTGGATGTAAAATGAATAGACGAAGCCACTCGGTTGATGGCATCAATGCTAATCGAATCATTATTTTTCAAATACGACATCTGTTGTTTAAAAAACAACTGGTTCCATAATTTATAATTTTCACCATCTTTTTTCCACATATCGCGCCAAGCGGCTTTTTTGTCATCGGCGGCTTCTTTATCGAAATCATGGTTATAAATCGTTTCTAACAATTCAACTACGCGTATATCGACGCGTGTAAAGTTGGGAATATCCGTCGAATTTTCAGCACTCATCACCTGATCCGTTGGCGGTAATGCCACTTTGCGCATATCGCCGATGATGCGAAAGAGGTGCGGAACCATATCTGAATAAGGGTGCATTGCCAAATAATCAAATAAAACGCGTCGAATGATAGGGTCTTTCGTTTCCTGCACGAGTGACGTGACCCGATTGAAAATGGAATCATTGGGTGGCGGCAATAATTTCAAATCGGTATTCAAAAAAGGGGTTGGATCATTTAAAAAGGCGTTTAATAACCCCGTTTTATCATTACTAAACAATTTGTTATCCTTGTCTGTGGGCGTAACAGCCATCGAAGGCAGGTTTAACAATTTAATTTGATTTACAATATCTTCATCTTCCTCTGTTTTCAACAAAATTTGAAGCGTATTAACGAGTCGATTGTCATCATATGAGAATTTATTTTCATAAACACTACACGCACCTACGGCACCAATTTGTTTAAAAAGAGCCGTTTTTTTGAGCAATAAGCGCAATTGTTCTGCATCATTGATGATGAATTTCCACGTTTTCGTATAAAAATAATCTAAAACCCGACCTAATGAAAAGGACAATTCGCCATTGCTGGAATGCAAAAAGGCATACCATTCTAACGCTGTAATATCATTTATTTTTAAATGCTTAATCAATTGATTTTCAATATTAAAACGCTCTTTTTGTCTGCAAGGATGACTTAAAATGCTCACCAAAGAATCACAAAGAAATGGCAAATCTAAATCCACTTTATTGCGTTTGCAATAGGCTTTTAATTTAGTCATTTGTTCCAAATAACCATGCCGCATATCAGGTAAATTTTTATTATAAGCCCGCAACAACGACCGATATTGTTCAGACATTTCGGTAATGACGGCAGGTTCACCTTCCGTGAGTACCAAAAAAGCATTCATAGCAGCCGTATCATTTTTAGAATTGAGCCGCCGAAATTGATACTCATAACCTTGTGTCCGCGCCGCTAATTCCGACCGACTAACAAAACATCTCCGCACTTTATCCCACTCATACGTTTCTGCTTGTTGCGCCCAATATTGTACAAATTGTTTAATATCATCAGGATTATCTGCATTAAGCGACATTTCTTTTTGAATCAATTTTTTTAAAATATTGAAATACAAGAACTTATGATTCGGATGCAGGCGCAATTGTGCGGCAATGTAAAACAACATGCGCGGATGTTCGGTTGCTTGCAAATCGCGCAATGCATTGTGGTGAAGCCAAGGTGCGGTCTCGGCGCGACATAAAATTTTGCCAAAATAATCGACTTTTTCATAAAAAAAGGCTTCTCGAAAGGGCAAACC